>JAGWTW010000097.1 GCA_028868735.1 Hyphomicrobiales bacterium
AAGGTCGGCGAGAAGATTCCGAACAGGACGGCGAGCGCGCCCGTCACGAGCGCGCCGGCGTAATGCCGCTCCCTGTCGCCGCTCGACACGATGATGGCGTTGGTCGGGCCCGTGAGACAGGTGCCGACTGCGCCGACGGCTGCGCTGAGGAGGCCGCCGACCCCGCAGGCGAGCGTGACGGCGTTGGCCGGCGGCGCATGTCCCGCCGCCTGCAGGATCGCAAAGCCCTGCGCGTTCTGCACGACGAGTACGGTGATTGCGAGCGGAACGACGAGTTCGACCATCGCCTGCAACGAGAAGACGGGCGCAGCGAACGCCGGCCGCGCGACCGCGAGCGCGCCGAGCGCCTGCGCATCGAGGCGCTGCGTCGCCAGCGACAGCGCGACGCCGACGACGAGCGCGCCGAGAATCGGCGGCGCGACGCGCGCCACGCGTTGCGAGAACGACAGCGCGAGGAAGGTCGCGACCATCGCCCAGGCGAGCAGCGGATCGCCATGCAGCGCGCGCACGAGATCGAGCCCGAAGCGCAGGAACACGCCCGCGACCATGCCCATCACGATCGGCATGGGAACCCAGTCGAGCGCGCGCCGCGCCAGACCCGTCGCGCCGAGCGCCACAATGAGCAGGCTCGACGCGTAGAAGGCGCCGACGACCTGCGGGAAGCTCAGATGGGTCAGCGCCTGGCCGGCGAGCACGGTTCCCGGGATCGTCCAGAAGAAGCTCAGGGGACGCCGGTAGGCCCATGTCATGGCGAGGGTGATGAGGCCGTTGACGAGGAAGCAGCCGAACAGCCACGAGGCGATCGCGTCGTCCGAAAGGCCGCCCTTGCGCGCCGCGGACAGAACGATGGCGACAGGGCCGGTCGCCGCGAAGATGAAGCCGATCGTCCCGTTGGCGAATTGTTGAGGCCCGAGGTCCGCGAATGCGCGGCGCAGCGTAAGGCGTTCGGACGGCGGGGATTCGATCGGAGATGGCATGCGCGCAGTCTGTCCGAAGCCCGAGGTCCGCGCCAGAGCGGCGCCCGGCGTCGACGCTCGCCCGGCCTTGCCGAGGTCCCCCGGCTTGGCGAAGATCGCTCGATGACGACGATCGCCCTCATCGCGCACGACGTGAAGAAACCCCTCCTCGCCGCCTGGGCGAAGCGCAATGCGGCGGCGCTCGCCCGCTGCGATCTCGTGGCGACGGGCACGACCGGCGGCGTGATCATGCAGGAATGCCCCGGTCTGAAGATCGCCTGCGTGAAGAGCGGTCCGCTCGGCGGCGACCAGCAGATCGGCGCCATGATCGCCGAGGGCCGGATCGACGCGCTGATCTTCTTTCCGGACCCGCTGACGCCGATGCCGCACGACGTCGACGTCAAGGCGCTGCTCCGGCTGACGCTCGTCTACGACATTCCCTGCGCGTTCAATCTGCGCACGGCCGACCTGCTGGTGGCGGCCGGAGCGCTCGACCAGAAATAGCGACGTTCAGGTTGATATTCCCCCTTTCGCGCGAGCGAAATGGCCGCCGAAACAGAAATATTGGCAAAACGGCACGAGAATTGCCCCTTGCAGATTATTCTGTTAATGATTGCAAATCGAATTTCGGACGATACTCCGGCCAGCATGGCAAAGCTCAGCTCGCCGACGCCTCTTCTCAAATCTTCGATCGGAACGCAGGCCCACAGCGCGCCTGCGCGACGCACAACAGATCGCTAAGGAATTGACTATGGCTACAGGCACCGTGAAGTGGTTCAACGCCCAGAAGGGTTATGGTTTCATTCAGCCGGACGACGGCGGCAAGGACGTGTTCGTCCATATCTCCGCGGTCGAACAGGCCGGGATGAACGGTCTCAACGACGGTCAGAAGATCTCCTACGAGCTCGTGACCGACCGTCGCTCCGGCAAGGCTTCGGCCGGCAATCTGAAGGCGGCCTGATCCGGCTTGCGCGCCGGGGCGATTGCGACGGCGCGGACAGACACGACAAACCCCGGACGCATCGTCCGGGGTTTTCTTTTTGAACGTCGCTTTCTACCGCGCCGTCATTTCCGCACCACCAGCACCGAACAATGCGCATGGCGCACGACGGTGGTCGCGTTGGAGCCGAGCAGGTAGGTCGACATGGCCGGCCGATGCGAGCCGATGACGACGAGATCGGCGCCCCATTCCTTCGCTTCGGCGAGAATTTCCGGATAGACGCCGCCGATGCGCACGACCGTCGATACGCGGTCGGGCGAAAGTTTGACGCCCGCGGCGAGTTCGGCGAGCGCCTTTTCGGCGTTGGCTTTCTGCGTGGCGTCGAAATCGGCCGGCACGTAATCCATGAAGGTCGCCGGCAGCAGCGACTGGATGTTGATGAGACGAATGCGGCCGCCGCCGAGATTTGCGAGTTCGGTGGCCGCCTCGATCGCCGGCTGCGAGGGCGCGGGCTCCGCGAGATCGACGGGCGCAAGAATGGATCTGAACATCGCCGTTCCTTTCGCAGGACGATTTTGCAGAAATTCAAGACCGATATGAGAAACCTTGCCTTGCGACAGGTCAACCGCCGCGGGCGCTGACCCAGGCGATCAATCCGGCCATTGCGGCGCATGCGCGCCGGGCGGCACGGATGGGCGGGGCCAATCCGTCGATGCGCGCGAATAACGCGCGGAGTGCGGAAAGGCGACGAGTTCGCCATAGCCGGATTTGTAAACACGCGCGAGATTGCGGAGGTCGGGCGGTTCGAGCGCAAAGCCGTCGTCGATGCGGCCGAGGCTGCGCAGCCAAAGTCCCGTGCGCGCGAGCGAAACGCGCACGCGCCAGCTTCCGCCCTCCTGCATCTGGCGCGCGAGCGCGACGCTCGCGCCGAACGCCATCAGAAAGCCCGTCGCATAATCGAGTATCTGCACGGGCAGAGCGCGCGGCTCGCCGCCGGCCGCCTCGCCTTCGGCGTGGTTGAAGCCGGTCGCGGTCTGCACGAGCGAGTCGAAACCGCGTTTGCCCGCCCACGGTCCGGCATAGCCGTAGGCGTCGAGCGAAACGCAGACGACGCCCGGACGCAAGTCGGCGAGCCGCTCGTCCGAAAAGCCCAGCGCGGCGAGCCCGCCCGGCCGATACCCCTGGACGAAGACATGCGCATCGCGCACGAGCCGTCGCAGCGCCGCCTTGCCGTCCTCGGTCTGGAGATCGACCTGCGCGGAAAGCTTGCCGCGGCTCGTCTCCATGATCGAGGAAATGTTGGGAAGATGCGGCGAGTTGACGAGCATGACGTCCGCGCCATAGGCGGCGAGCGTGCGGCCGGCGGCGGGACCGGCGAGAATGCGCGTAAGCTCGATCACGCGGACGCCTGCGAGCGGCTTTTCGGCGCGCGCAGGCAATGCGCGCGGCGCAGCCTCGCCGATCTTCTCGATCGCGACGAGATCGGCCGCGCGCAGGAAGGCCGCATGCGGATGCGCGTCCCATTGCGCGAAGCTGCGCAGCGCCGAGACGACGAGCTTTCGGTCGCCGGCGGCCTGTTCGAAATCCTCCGCGCGCCAGGCTCTCAAAGCGTTCGCGACATCGGTCTTCTCCGCGGATCCGTCGGTCGGCGCGCCGAGCAGCGCAAGCGCGCCGTCGCGGTGATGGGCGAAATTGGCGTGGATGCGCACGTGGCCGGGCGCGCCGACGTCTGCGCCGCAGGGATAGAGGCCGGAGAACTTGTCCCAGATCGGCGGCGTCTTCCCGTCGATCGAGAACCAGGCGGAGCATTCCGCAGCCGCCGCCTGCGCATCGATCGAAATCGTCTGCGCGGGCGCGCCGCGCAGGCGCGATACGTGTTCGGCCGCAAGCGCGGCGGCGGCGATACTCGCCTGCGCGGCGGCGTCGACCGCGAAGGACGAGGGCAGCACGCGCGCGGGGCCTTCGAAGGCGACGTCCGCGGTCATCGCTTGCGGCAGGCCGGCCGCGCTCCAGACGTCGGCGAGGGCGTTGGCTGAAGATGCGGACATGCGTCTCTCCTTCTCTGTCGGCGAGTAGCGGGCGGCGGCTGTTCGCCGTCAAGATTGATCAATATGATCAATATGATTGACGCTGAGGATCAATATGGCCGCCTCCTCGCCGCTGCTGTCGCGCGACGCCGCGCTCGCCATTCTCGGCGTGCGGCCGCAGACGCTCTACGCCTATGTGAGCCGGGGCCTGATCCGCATGCAGGCCGACCCCGGCGAACCGCGCCGCTCGCTCTACCTGCGTCACGACATCGAGGCGCTGGTCGCCCGCAAGAAGAGATCGCGGCGTCGGGCCGACATTGCGTCGAGCGCCATCGCCTGGGGCGAGCCGGTGCTCGAAAGCGCGATATCGACGGTGCGCGACGGCCGTCTCGTCTTTCGCGGCCAGGACGCAGCGGCGCTTTCGTCGCGCGCGAGCCTCGAGGACGTCGCGGCCGTCCTGTGGAATTGCGCCGCCTTCGATCCGCCGGCGAAAAGTCCGCCGATCCCGCGAAACGCTCAGCGCGGAGGAGCCGCGTCGCGCGCGCTCGCCGCGCTCGGCGATCTCGCCGCGCGCCAGCAGCCGATCGTCGGGCGCGGCGACGACCGGCTCGTCGAAGACGCGCGCGCCACGCTCTATGCGTTCGTGGACGCAATCGCCGAACGGCCCGGCAGCGGACGCGCGCACGAACGCATCGCCGCCGGCTGGAAGCTCGACGCACGCGGCGCCGATCTCGTGCGGCGCGCGCTCGCGCTCATCGCCGATCATGAGCTCAACGCCTCTACATTCGCCGTGCGCGTCGCCGCCTCGACCGGCGCGCCGCTCGCCGCCGCCGCGCTCGCGGGATTCTGCGCGCTGCTCGGACCGTTGCACGGCGGCGCGATCGCGTCGTCGCTCGATCTGCTCGACCGCATGATGGCGTCGCGCGGCCAACGCGCATTCGCGCGCGCGGCGATCGCGCGCGGCGAGCGTTTTCTGGGGTTCGGCCACCCGCTCTATCCGCTGGGCGACATGCGCGCGCTGGCATTGCGCGCCGCCATGAAGCCGCCGACGAAAATCGCGCGCGCGCTCGACGTCGCTGCGGACGAAGTCGGGCGGCCGCCCAACATCGACATCATGCTCGCCGCGTTGACGCGGCAACTTGCATTGCCCGACGATGCGCCGCTGCGGCTGTTTGCGGCCGGGCGCATGGCCGGTTGGCTCGCGCATGCGATGGAGCAGGGCCGCAGCGGGCGGCTGATCCGGCCGCGCGCGCGTTATATCGGGGTCTGAGCGCGGCTCAGGTGTCTTCCGAACCTTCGTCCGTCATGTCGTTGCGCGAAGCGAGATCGGCATAGCCGCGCGTGACGATGACGTTCTCGATCTGCTTGCGCACCTTCGGCTCGCGCTGCATGAGGAGGCGCAGGTCGCGCGCCTCGAGCACGAGCAGCTTCGATTGTCGCCGCGTGCGGACGGTTGCGGTGCGCCGCGTCGCGCGCAGTACGGCGACTTCGCCGAAGAACTGGCCTTCGCCGAGCCGGACCGGCCCCTTCGACGTTTCGACCTCCACTTCGCCCGACGCGACGAAATACATGTTGTGGGCCTCGTCGCCGCGCCGCACGACCACGGTGTTCGAGGGGAAGGTCTGCGCATGCAGGTTCGTCATGATCTCCGCGATGCCGGAGGCGTCGAGTCCGGAAAACAGCGGCACGCGCGCGATCATCGACCAGGTGACGACGAAATCGCGACGATGAATCTCTTCCGCGAAGGCGGTCGCGATGATGCCGACCGGCAGGCCGAGCAGGAGAAAGCCCATGATGGCGGCGGTGCCTGCGATCATCTTGCCGGCGATGGTGACCGGCACGACGTCGCCGTAGCCGACGGTCGTGATGGTGACGGCGGCCCAGTAGAGCGCCTTCGGGATGGAATCGAAAGCGGCCGGCTGCGCGCTGCGCTCGGCGATATGCATGGCGGTCGCGAAGACGAGCATGACGCCGACGATCACGACGGCGCTGGCGCCGAGCGCGCGCTGCTCCGCGCGGATCGCGGCGATGAGCGAGCGCATGCCCGAGGAATAGCGCGCGAACTTGAGGAACCGTACGAGCCGCAGCAGGAGCATCGTGCGCAGGCCGTCCGGCGCAGCCAGCGATACGAGCATCGGGACGATCGTGACGAGATCGATCAGGCCGAACGGAGACAGCGCGAATGCGACGCGCGCGGAAAGGTCCGTGCGGCCCATGTAGGCCGGGCTCTCGGGCGCCGACCACCAACGCGCGGCGTATTCGACGATGAAGCCGAGCGCGGCGGCGCCTTCGACGACGTAGAACAGGCGCGCGTAGGACGACCACAGTTCCGGTACGGTTTCGAGCACCAGCGCGGCGAGGCTGGCGACGATCAGCGCCACCAGCAGGCCGTTGACGATGCGGCCTTCCGCGCCGCCGCCGTGGTCGAGCAGATATTGTACGCGCCGCCGCAGGCTCGCCTGGCCGGACGGCGCGTCCATCACATCGCGGCCTTGTCGCGCAACGCCGCCTCGATCGCCGACAGCGCGGCCTCGGTCTGCGCGCCGTCGGGGCCGCCCGCCTGCGCCATGTCCGGCCGGCCGCCGCCGCCCTTGCCGCCGAGCTTCTCCGCCGCGATGCGCACGAAATCGACCGCATTGAACCGAGCGGCGAGGTCGGGCGTGACGGCGACGACGACGCCGCCCTTGCCGTCCGCCGATGCGTTGGCGATCGCGACCACGCCGGATTCGATCGACTTCTTCGCCTCGTCGGCGAGCGACTTGAGGTCTTTCATCTCGACGCCCGCGACGGCGCGCGAGAAGAAGCGCACGCCCGCGACGTCGCGCCAGGGCGCAGCCTCCGCGGCCGCGCCCGCGCCGCCGCCCATCGCGAGCTTGCGGCGCGCGTCGCCGAGTTCGCGGTCGAGACGCTTGCGTTCCTCCATGAGGGCTGCGAGGCGTGCGCCCGCTTCTTCGGCCGGGACGCGGACGAGGGCGGCGATGTCGCGCAGACGCCGCGCTTCGGCGTTGAGATGACGGCGGGCGCCGTCGGCGGTCTTGGCCTCGATGCGCCGCACGCCGGAGGCGACCGCGCCTTCCGAAACGATGGAGACGAGGCCGATGTCGCCGGTGCGCGCGACATGCGTGCCGCCGCAGAGTTCGACCGACCAGGCGTGGTTGGAGGCGGGCGCGGCGTCGCCCATCGCGACGACGCGCACTTCGTCGCCGTATTTCTCGCCGAACAGCGCGCGCGCGCCGGAATTGATGGCGTCGTCGACCGCCATCAGGCGCGTCGTCACCGGCGCATTCTCGAGCACGACGCGGTTGGCGATGTCCTCGATCTTCTCGAGTTCGGCGTCGCTGATCGGACGGGGATGCGAAAAATCGAAGCGCAGGCGGTCGGGCGCGACGAGCGATCCCTTCTGCGCGACATGGTCGCCGAGCACCTGGCGCAGCGCCTCGTGCAGAAGATGGGTCGCCGAATGATTGGCGCGGATCGCCGAACGGCGCGCGTGGTCGACTTCGAGTTCGAGCGCGGCGCCGACGCCGAGCGCGCCCTCCTCGAGCACGCCTTCGTGCACGAACAGATCGCCGAGCTTCTTCGTCGTATTGTCGACGCGGAAGCGAAGGCCGGCGCCGAGCATGGCGCCGGTGTCGCCGACCTGGCCGCCGGATTCGCCGTAGAAGGGCGTCTGGTTGAGGATGAGGCTCGCGCGCTGGCCTTTCGCCAGAGACGCGGTTTCGGCGCCGTCGACCAGAATCGCCTGCACGACGCCCTCGGCGCGCTCGGTGTCGTAGCCGAGGAATTCCGTCGCCCCGAGTTTTTCGCGCAGAGCGAACCACACGGCTTCGGTCGCGGATTCGCCCGAACCCGCCCAGGCCTTGCGCGCCTCGGCGCGCTGGCGCTCCATCGCGGCGTCGAAGCCGTCCGTGTCGACGGTCAGATCGCGCGCGCGCAGCGCGTCCTGCGTGAGATCGAGCGGGAAGCCGTAGGTGTCGTAGAGCTTGAACGCGGTTTCGCCGGACAGGCGGCCGCCCGGCGCGAGGCCGCGCGTCTCGTCCTCGAGGATCGTCAGGCCGCGCGCGAGCGTGGTGCGGAAGCGGGTCTCCTCGGTGCGGAACGTCTCGACGATGAGCGGCTCGGAGCGCACGAGTTCGGGATAGGGCTGACCCATCTCGCGCACGAGCGCGGGCACGAGCTTCCACATCAGCGGATCCTTCGCGCCGAGCAGCTGGGCGTGGCGCATGGCGCGGCGCATGATGCGGCGAAGCACGTAGCCGCGGCCTTCGTTCAGCGGCGTGACGCCGTCGGCGACGAGGAAGGCGCAGGCGCGCAGGTGGTCGGCGATGACGCGGTGGCTGGCGGCCTGCGGGCCGTCGGGATCGACGCCCGTCTCCTCGGCGACGGCGCGGATGAGCGCGCGCATGAGATCGGTCTGGTAGGTCGAAGTCACGCCCTGCAGCAGCGCGGCGATGCGTTCGAGGCCCATGCCGGTGTCGATCGAGGGGCGCGGCAGCGGCACGCGCTCGCCCGGCGAGACCTGCTCGTATTGCATGAACACGAGGTTCCAGAATTCGAGGAAGCGGTCGCCGTCCTCGTCGGGCGATCCGGGCGGGCCGCCCGCGACATGCTCGCCCTGGTCGAGGAAGATTTCGGAACACGGCCCGCAGGGGCCGGTCTCGCCCATCGACCAGAAATTGTCCGACGTCGCGATGCGGATGATGCGGCTGTCGGAAAAGCCCGCGATTTTTTTCCACAGGCCATAGGCCTCGTCGTCGTCGTGATAGACGGTGACGAGCAGGCGCTCCTTCGGCAGGTCGAAATGTCTGGTGATCAGGTTCCAGGCGAGTTCGATCGCGCCTTCCTTGAAATAATCGCCGAAGGAGAAGTTCCCCAGCATTTCGAAGAAGGTGTGATGGCGCGCGGTGTAGCCGACGTTGTCGAGATCGTTGTGCTTGCCGCCCGCGCGCACGCATTTCTGCGACGTCGTCGCGCGCGAATAGGGACGTTTCTCGACGCCCGTGAAGACGTTCTTGAACTGCACCATGCCGGCATTGGTGAACATCAATGTCGGATCGTTGCGCGGGACGAGCGGCGAGGAGGGGACTTTCTCGTGGCCGTGGCTGGCGAAGAAGTCGAGAAAAGTCGCGCGGATTTCGTTGACGCCGCTCATGTCCATCCAGTTCAGATCGCGCGTCGCAGCGCCGCCATGGGCAAGCGCCAAGCGACTGCGCCGCATTAGATTTCCCGACCGGACTTGCGACGAGCGAAAGGCCCGGCGAGGCCGGGCCTTTCTAGCGGGCGACCATGAAACTGTCGAGGGAGCGGCCGGGATGGCGGACGGCCGCGCCCTCAGCGATTTCCAAGTCTCCGGACGCCCGCTCCGGGGTCCGCGCGGTGCGGCGACGCGGACCGGTCGGGACGTCCGTCTTATTCGGGCTCTGCCTCGCCGTCCTCTTCGCCGCCGGCATCGAGAATCTGCTCGGCGATCAGACCGGCGTTCTCGCGGATCGTCTGCTCGATGCGCTGGGCGACATCGGCGTTCTGCTTGAGGAAGCTCTTGGCGTTCTCGCGGCCCTGGCCGAGGCGCTGGCTGTCGTAGGAGAACCAGGCGCCGGACTTTTCGACGACGCCGGCCTTGACGCCGAGATCGATCAGTTCGCCGGTCTTCGAAATGCCTTCGCCGTACATGATGTCGAATTCGACCTGCTTGAACGGCGGGGCGACCTTGTTCTTGACGACCTTGACGCGAGTCTGGTTGCCGACCACCTCGTCGCGGTCCTTGATCGCGCCGATGCGGCGGATGTCGAGACGTACGGAGGCGTAGAATTTCAGCGCATTGCCGCCGGTCGTCGTTTCGGGCGAGCCGTACATCACGCCGATCTTCATGCGGATCTGGTTGATGAAGATCACCATGGTGTTGGAGCGCGAGATCGAGGCGGTGAGCTTGCGCAGGGCCTGGCTCATCAGGCGCGCCTGGAGGCCCGGCTGCACTTCGCCCATTTCGCCTTCGATTTCGGCGCGGGGCGTGAGGGCTGCGACGGAATCCACCACCAGCACGTCGATCGCGCCTGAGCGCACCAAGGTATCGGTGATTTCGAGCGCCTGCTCGCCGGTGTCGGGCTGGGAGATCAGGAGCTCGTCGAGATTGACGCCGAGCTTGCGGGCATAAACGGGATCGAGCGCGTGCTCGGCGTCGACGAAGGCGCAGGTGCCGCCGCGCTTCTGGGCCTCGGCGATGCAATGGAGCGTGAGGGTCGTCTTGCCGGAGGATTCCGGCCCGTAGATCTCGACGACGCGGCCGCGGGGCAGGCCGCCGACGCCGAGCGCGATGTCGAGGCCGAGCGAACCGGTCGAGACGGCTTCGATCTCCACGGCTTTCTGGTTCTTGCCGAGCCGCATGATCGAGCCTTTGCCGAAGGCGCGTTCGATCTGAGACAGGGCGGCGTCGAGCGCCTTGGTCTTGTCCACTGACGTTCCTTCCACGAGGCGGAGATTCGCTTGGCTCACAGGGCAACTCCTTCTGGCACGGGCAGGTCCGAAACGGCAATCCGGCCTCGACAGGGGCTCAATGTACCCGATTTGTTCCTTTTGCCAAGTTCTTTTTTTGTTCTTGGCTTGAGCCGGGGATTATGTACTTGACGAACCACTAGGAATCGAGTCATGTTTTGCTTGTGAAAAAGCCGAGAAAAAAGAAGTCAGCTTCTAGCCGAAGCCAAAGTTCGCAGCCGCCAAATGCAAGTAATATACCACCATCATTAGGATGTACGGGGAAACCGCAGTTAGAAAAAGCCAAACCAGCGCTCTCGCTATGGCAGTTCTGGAAAGAATTTTGGGCATTTGCGGGTCCACTTGGGGCCATGATGGGTGCGTATTTCAATCTCGTCCCGACAATTTCGATTGAACCGGGCGGGAACGTTGACCCAACGAGACTGTATGCAACTCAAATCGTCGTAACCAACCGCGGGCACGTTCCGATCTATAATCTTCGTTTTGCATGTGGCATCGGCCCGGGTGGCGGGTCAACGCGCCTTGATGGGCTTCTATCCAATCCCGACCTCCGTCCCGCTGAAAAACTGTCAGCAGGCGAGGCGCTGACTAGGTCTTGCGATGTTGGTCAATTGCAAGTTAGCGGCAACAACAGGGTCGTTTTAGAGGTTCGATACGATTGGCCGCTTATCCCAAGAACAGAAATAAAATCAGCGCTATTCGAAATTAGAAAAAGCGCTACGGGTTATTTTTTAGTTCCTGGCGTCTTGCGTTGATGCTTTTGGTCCGACGGCTTATATGCCGCGACCTTCCGCAGCTTCGCGTTGAAGGCTTCCTCGGGTTCATTCGCGCCGATAGACTTGGCGATCTCCATAAATTTTTCCCGCTGAGTCGCGCCCCGCTTTGTCTTGTTCTCAGGAACCATCGGAATGTCTCGCATCGGATACGTCGCCTACATAGATGAGGCCGGCGACGACGGGATCAAGAAGATTCGCACCAAGACAGAACCCGGCGGCTCGGAATGGATGGTTATCTCCGCTGTAGTCTTGCACGCGGAAAACGACCCTCGCGCGATCGCGTGGCTTAGAGACATGATCGCCAGCACAGGGAGCCACCAAATCAAACACCTTCATTTTCACACGTTAGATCATGCCGGCAAAATTGCAGTCTGCAAAACTCTTGCAGAGAAAGATTGTTACCTATTCTCGACAATCTCATTCAAGCCAACGATGGAGGGGCGGAAAAACGAAGCCGCTGAAAAAGTGAACATCAACAAAAATGCGCGGTTTTATGCGTGGATGAGCCGGCTCTTGTTGGAGCAAGTTACCAACTTTATCGGCCAAAGGACGTTTCTTGACTACGGTGAAACGACAAAACTTCGCATTGAGTTTTCAGACCGAGGCGGATTGGTGATTGATCAATTCCGCAACTATTTCTCCTATCTGAATAATCAGAGCCTGACTAATTCTCTCTGGATCGACGGATATGATCTCGACTGGTCCGTAGTCGATACACGGCAGATGTTTGCATTTGCGAACAAAGATCGTGCCGGATTGCAACTGGCCGATACCGTTGCAAGTGCGTTCTATTGCGGCCTTGAACAACTTTCAGCCAACCCACCAAATCCAGAATACGCCCAACTGTTAGAACGTCGCATTGCGAGAGATGATCGGCGCACACTCAATGGCTGCGGGATCAAATTCATGCCGAAATGGATGCCGGAACGCATCACTGGCCACGCGAAGCCGCTGATAGATTTCTATCGCAAAAGGTGAGCGGCGCGCCCCCGGACCCTCTTGGCTAGCCAGTGCAGTAGCCCGCTTCATCCGCAGGCATCCAGCTAGTTGCCCCCTACTCGGAGACCGGGCACTCCGGCGTTGCGCGCCGCATCCTTCATATCAGATTCTTTCAAAAGAATCAATGCGTTACTAACTCCTTGACCGGAATCGTCTTTTCCTCTTAGGCGAGTCTATCAGTGCCACGATAAGTAAGACGCTTGCCGACAAGTCCTTTCATTGCTTTGCTCGCGCGGGCCTGATCTTCGACGCCACGAGCCGAGCGGTTCGTGTAACGGAAGTCGAATTCGGCAAGGTAGCGATGCAGATGCTTTTCGCTGCAATGCTGGTAGACGCCCTTCATGCCGCGCTTGAAGATCGAATAGTAGCCTTCGACCGTGTTGGTATGGACATGGCCACGGCCGTACTCGCCGGCCGCATGGTTGACCATATCGTGCGAGGCGAAATGGCCGAGCGAGCGACGGTAGTGCGAGGCGGTGTCCGTCATGATCGCCGACTCGCGGTCGAGGTTGGCGTTCACAATCGGCATAACGTCCGCAATCGACGTGCTATCGACGTGGAACGAGCGAGCCGATCCGCCGCGCTCGACAAGCGTCAGAACGATATTCTTGTGCGCGCCGCCCGTGCGCTGCTTCGGAACGTCCGCCAGCCGGCCGATATAGGTTTCGTCCACCTCGACAGTCGAGCCGTTGCCACCCATGGGAGCAAGCGTGCCGTCGCGCATGGCTTCGCGGATGCGGTGAGCGAGGAACCACGCGCTCTTGTAGGTGACTTCCAGAACGCGGTGTAGCTGGTGCGCGCTGATGCCCTTCTTGGAGGAAGTCATCAGATAGACCGCCTGAAGCATCTTGTTCAGCGGGATATGGGCCGACTCGAAAACCGTACCGACCTTGACCGTGAACTGCTTGCGGCAGTCCGAGCACTTGCGCAGGCCAAGGCGGGTCTTGCGGAGGTCGTAATGCTTTCCGGACATGGAGCCGCAATGCGGGCAGACCGGACCTTCCGGCCAGAGAACGCTTTCCAGATGGCGGAAGGCTTCCGCTTCATCGTGGAAATAGGGCTTCGACAGAACCGACATAGCAACCTCCTATGCCTTGAATCCTATCTCAACCCGTTGGGTTTGTAAAGTACATAATCGCCCTTGAGCCCGTAAATTCAATGGCTTGGGAAGGAAACGCGAGCGGGGAGCGAGGGGCGGCTCTGCGCTCAGTCCTTCATGCGCAGCGGCTTGATCACGCCGGCGAGGCCGTGAGTCTCGCGTTCGGCCGTAACGCTGCCCGTGGCCATGGGATCGATCTGGCCGAAGGCCTGCTGGCGGGAGATGTCGAGGCCCGCCATCGACATGACGGCGGGATGGGCCAGGACGACGGCGAGCGCGGCCACGGCGACCGCGGCGGCGAGCATTTCGCGGGACAGATGCCGCTTGCGGACGGGGGTCGTGGGGACGCGCTCGGACATGGTTTCTCTCCGTTCGCGAGCATGGCGAGGGCGAATGAAGGAACCATTAAGCAAGCCGTCAGGACGGGCGGGCGATGGTCCGCCGGAACGGGCCGCCGCTGGCGGCCGGCTCGCATACGCGAGTTTTCAGTCGAACGACGATCCCGCGCTGAAGCTCGTCATCTATACGCGCGCACAAACGCGCCGCCTGCGCCTGCGCTTGCGCGGCGCCTGCCGCCGCCGGCGCGAAAATCGGACCAGGCCCACGCCGCTCGTACATGATTTCGTTCCCGGTCGCGACGTCGCGCCTGCGCCGGACGGTCAGCGAAGCGGCGCGGCGGCGCAAGCGCGCTCAGCGGGTCTTGCGAAACCGCGTCAGTCGTCCCTGCCGCCAACCGTGGCGCACATAGTGATCATAAGGATCGGCGCCGGCCACCTCGATGTCCCAATTGATCTGGCGATAAAATTCAGCGTCGAAGCCCATGCGCCGCAAGCGAAGGATTTCGATTTTCATCGCCAGCGCGGCGATGGGCGGCGCCTTTGCGTCGAGCGCGCGTCGGACGAGTCCGTGCGGTTCGTAGCTCGGGCCGGCGAGCGCGCGCACGCGCGCCGAAAGGCGCGGGTGTTTCGGCGCGAGAGCCGTCGAGAGGGTCGTCAGATATTGGCGAGAACGCCGTCTGTCGCGCCGCAAGTCGCGCGCCGAAACCTTCTCTCCGTTCAGCACCGCGCGCGCGACATCCTGCAGACGACCGACCTCATGCAGGAAAAACATCGTGGTGTGGCCGGCGTAGGGCAGCGCCACGTCGTCGACCCGGTCGGCGCCGATGAGCGCGCGCAAAGCCTGCACGTGTTCGCAGTCGAAATCCTTGCTGTCGTAGATGAAACAATAGCGGCAATGGTCGCCGATGCTGTCCGATGTGATCAGGTATTTCCAGATGAGCTTGTCGGCCACCGGCGCGAACCGCAGATCGTTCCAGCCGGATACGCGATATTGCGGCCCGTAGGCGAGCACGATGTCGACGCGCAGCCGCGCCGAAAAGCAGATCGCGGCATATCCGCCCATCGAGGAGCCGAGCGCGGCGCGCCACGTGTAGCCGCCGGCGCGCGCGACCTCGTCGACGCGATCCAGAACCGCTTCGGGCATCGTCTGGAACCAGTCGTTGGCGACCGTACTGAACCGGACGACGTCGAAGCCGTCCTCCATCAGGTAGGACGCGCCGGCCGCGCCGCCCCCCAGAATCCTGTTGCCGAAGGAACTGAAGATGAAGGCGAGCTTTTTCGCATCGCCGCCGGGCGTCCTGAAATATTCGATGCGAAGCGTATCGTCGGAGAAGAGTACGTCCGACGCCGGCGCGCCGACGCGATCGGTTCGCGCAGAAGTCATCAGGCCTCGCCGCGAGCCATGCAATCGGCGGCGGCGATCAGCGCCGGATTGCGTCGACGGGCGGGCGAATCGCGTCTCACCCCATGTTGCTCTTCACGGTCTCGATGAGCTGCTTGAGGGTGAAAGGCTTCGGCATGAAGCCGAATTCGCCTTCCGGCAGGTTTTTCGAGAAAGCCTCTTCCGCATAGCCGGAGACGAAGATCACCTTCGCGGTTATGCCGCGCTTGCGCAATTCGCCGAACATGGTCGGACCGTCCATTTCCGGCATGACGACGTCGGAGACGATGAGGTCGACCTTGCCGCCGTTTTCCTCGACCGCCTGCAAGGCCTCGACCCCGCTCGCCGCCTCGATCACCGTATAGCCGCGCGAGGCGAGCGCTCTCGCGCCGAACGCGCGCACGGCCTCCTCGTCCTCCACGAGCAGGATCACGCCTTGTCCGGTGAGATCGGCGGCCGGCTTTGCGGCTTCCGCCTTGGGCGCGATTTCGGCGGGCTCGGGAACATGGCGGGGCAGGAAGATGCGGAAAGTGGTGCCCTTGCCGACAGCGGAATCGACGAACACGAAACCGCCGGTCTGCTTGACGATGCCGTAGACCATGGAAAGGCCGAGGCCCGTGCCCTTGCCGACTTCCTTGGTGGTGAAGAACGGCTCGAAGATCTTCTCGCGCAATTCGGCGGGAATGCCGTGGCCGGTGTCGCCGACCTCGAGCAGGACATATTCGGCCGGCGCAAGCAGCGGCTCCTGAAAGCCTGCGCATTCGGCCGGCTGCACGTTGGCGGTGCGCAGCACGATCTTGCCGCCGTCCGGCATGGCGTCGCGCGCGTTGACGACGAGATTGACGACGACCTGCTCGAGCTGGTTGAGGTCGGCCTTCACGAGCCAGAGATCGCGGCCGTGCTTCAACTCGAGCGCGATCTTCTCGCCGACGAGACGGCGCATCAGCATCTGCAGCTCCGAGAGCATGTCGTCGATCTGCAGCACTTGCGGGCGCAGCGTCTGGCGCCGCGAGAAGGCGAGCAATTGCCTGACCAGCCCCGCCGCTCGATTGGCGTTCTGCTTGATCTGCATGATGTCCTGGAAGGACGGATCGGTCGGCCGGTGGTTTGCAAGCAGCAGATCGGAATAGCCGATGATCGCGGTCAGCACGTTGTTGAAATCGTGCGCGACGCCGCCGGCGAGCTGGCCGATCGCCTGCATCTTCTGCGATTGCGCGAAATTTTCCTGCAACGTGCGCTGCTCGGTCGTGTCGAGCGCATAGAGCATCGCGGCCTTGTCGGAATCTTCCGCCGCCGCGAAGAACAGACGCGCCGACGGGCCGCCGTCGGCGCCGATGTCGATCGGCGGCAGATCGGTCTGGCCGGCGATCGTCGCCTCCAGGGCGCCGCGCACGGCCGACGCGTCGCGATCGTTCATGCCCGCAAACAACGAGCGCGCATTGTCCTTGAGCGCGGACGGCATGAGTTTCGCGAAAGCGGCGTTCGAGCGCTGAACGACGCCGGCCGCGTCGAGCATGGCGATCGCCATCGGCGTCGAATTGAAGAAACGCGCGAAACGCACTTCCGCCGCGCGAAGGTCTTCGGCCGGCTCCTCGCCTGCCGTCCTGTTGATGACGAGCGTGCGGGACTCGCCCGGCGCGCCTTCGTTCGAGAAGGCGACGCGATGCAACAGGCGCACCGGCAGACGTTGGCCGCTGCGGCGCTTGAGATCGACGTCGATCTGCTCGGTGCGCACCTCGCCGGGGCCGCCGGCGACCGCCTCGATCAGGGCCGCGCCGGAACCGGCGACGATCTGCGACAGTTTCATCCCGCCGAGGCCGACCTGCGCCAGATCGTAGTCGAGCCAGCCGGCGAGCGTTGCGTTCATGTAGGTCACGACGCCGCGCTGGTCGGTGGAGAAGAAACCGGCCGGCGCGTGGTCGAGAAAGTCGATGGCGTGCTGCAATTCCTGGAAAACGTTTTCGTGCCGTTCGCGCTCGTGCGTCACGTCCGCGACCGTCCAGAGCGCCGCGCGCTTCGCGCCGAGCCGCTCGAGCGGGCGCACTCTGATGCGATACCAGCCGACCGAACCCGTGCCGGCGAGCGGGGTCGAAACGCGCACTTCTTCCGCGCCCCTGCGGTTTTCCCGCGCCGCCTGCGCAAGGCGGTAGATCGCTTCGGAGACTTCCGGCGCGCCGGAAAACAGGCGCTCGACCGTGCGCACGCCGCCGGGATCCTGCGCGCCGGACAGCGCAAGATAGGTTTCGTTGGCGTAAATGACGCGCGACTCGCCCTGGGTCACCAGAAGCCCGTCCGAGCTCGTGTCCGAGACGATCTTGGTGATGTCGTTTTTCACGGACTGGCCGGAGAACTGCAAAAAGCCGACGGCGTAGGCGAAGAGGGCGAGCACCCCGATCATCGCCAGCAGCGCCAGCAGCACGACGAGGAGACGCGAGGCGTCCTCCCGCGGCAGGAAGGAGAAGGCGGCCGCCGCCGCGACGAGGCCGACCGCCAGCGCCAGCAGAAAGCCGGGGCTTGCCGCGCGCTCGCTGCGATCTATGACGGTCGGATGGACGTCCTGGCTCATCGAGGTTCCTTCGCCGCGCCGGTCCTCAAAAACCCCGGAAATCGGCGATTCGCAACAGGATGTAGCGGGCAGGCGGCCAATGCAATCGAAGGCGCGCCCGAGCGGCGAAACAGCGTTAACCATGCATTAACCTTCCCGGCGGCCCGCGCGCGTGACATGGTATTCTGCAACGTCCGGCGTTTTCGGGCGCGTTAGAGGCTGACCAACGACATGGGTTCTGCGAGCACCTTCCTCTCCGACAAGCCGCTGCTCGGCTATGCGGTCGCGGCCATCCTCATTCTGTTGGGGCTCGCGCTCGTCGCGATCATCTATCGCGCGCTGCGCGGCAACCGCATCCGGTCCGCCGCCCCGCGCGGGCGGCAGCAGCGGCTCGGCGTCGTCGACACGCACGATATCGGCGGCGACCGGCAGCTGATCATCGTCCGCCGCGACAATGTCGAACATCTCATCATGACCGGCGGTCCGAACGATGTCGTGATCGAATCCGCCATCGTTCGCGCCGAATTGCGCGGTCGCGAACGCGACGCCCCCGGCTGGTCCGCGGGCGAGGGCGAAACGCGCGGGCCCGGCGCCGACGTGGCCGCACACGCTCCCGACGAGCCCGCGCCCGCGCCCGTCGCCGCACGGGAGGCGCCCAAATTGCCCGACCTTTTCGACCGTGTGCGTCGTCGCGCCGCGGAAACGA
Source organism: Hyphomicrobiales bacterium (assembly GCA_028868735.1). GTDB lineage: Bacteria > Pseudomonadota > Alphaproteobacteria > Rhizobiales > Beijerinckiaceae > JAJXWB01. Next base: position 18,257 of record JAGWTW010000097.1, read on the forward strand.
GGTCGGAAAAGCCGGCATTGCGCCCGACGGAACCGCCGCCCGCGGTCGTCGAGCCGCCTGCGCCGGTCGAGGACAAGACGCCTGCGGTCCGGGCCGAGGAGCCGTCGCCGCCCTCGATCGTCGAAACGCCGCCGCCGGCGCCGTCGGTCGCGCCTGCGCCGAGCCCGCGCCCGCCGCCGTTCTTCCGGCGTCCCGCTTCGTCGCCGACGCCGACCGAGCCGGCCACAGAAACGCCGTCGCGTCCGACCGCCGGGCTGCCGCCGCGCCCGACGTTCCGTCCCGCGCCGCCGCCGCCGCGTCCGGCGCCTGTCACGCCGCCGCCGCCCCCGCCGGAGCCCGCCGCCTCGGTCGAGCCGCC
>JAGWTW010000098.1 GCA_028868735.1 Hyphomicrobiales bacterium
TGCGTCCTCGTCGAGATCGCGAAGGATGTTGGTGAGTTGCAGCGCGCGGCCGAGGTGATGGGCGAGTTCGACGCCTGCTTGTTCCGCGAGACCGAAGATGCGGACGGAGAGGCGCCCGACCGCGCTCGCGACGCGGTCGCAATAGAGATCGAGCGTGGCTGCGTCCGGCGCGACGACAGGGCCCTGAAGATCCATCTCCATGCCGTCGATTATCGCGAGAAAGTCTTCACGCTTCAGGCCGAACCGCGAGACGTGGTCCTTCAGGAATGCGGCCTGTCCGGCGTCGCGGCCTTCGTAGAGCGCGTCGATATCGGCGCGCCATCTGTTCATGGCGCCTGCGGGATCGTCGCGGCAGGCGTCGCCGTCGGCGATGTCGTCGACGATGCGGCAGAAGCCGTAGACGTCGTACATGGCCTCGCGCTTTTCGCGCGGCAGGATTCGCATGCCCGCGTAGAACGAGGAGCCGGAAGCGGCTTTGGCGGTCTGTCGCGCAGCCTCGCTCATCCGCGCGCCCGGAAAGGATTAGCGCGCGCCAGCGCTGTCGCGCTGGCGGCGAGCGCGGCCGTGATGACGAACGAGGCCTTCGATGCGTGGACCTTCTGCGACAGCGGATCGCGCACGAGCAATCCTTGCGTCAGCCTCTCGGCCAGCCTCTGGATCGCGGCCACGTTCATCGCAAGGCGCAAGTTGCGCACCTGCGACGGGAACGCCGCGCTTTCATCGAGCAGCTTCTGAGTGCGCTGCGCGATGTCGATGATCGCGCCGCGCAAAGGGCCCGGCGCCCGCGGCTCGCCCAGCATCTCGACGCGCGCGTCGTGCGCGGCCAGAATATCGCCCGGCAAGTAGACGCGGTCGAGATCGCGAAAATCCTTTCCGCAATCCTGGAGATGATTGATGATCTGCAATGCCGCGCAGAGTTTGTCCGAGGCCGCCCACGTCGCGCGATCCTCGCCGTGCAGGTCGAGCACATAACGGCCGACCGGCATGGCGGAGAGCCGGCAATAGGCGATCAGATCATTGAAATCGGCATATCGCTTCTTGGTCGCGTCGAGGCGAAAGGCGTCGAGCAGGTCGAGCGCGTGGCGCGGCGTGACGCCGGTTTCGAGGAGCGAATGGCGCAAGGGCTCTGCGACGGGCTCGGGCGGGCCGTCGCCTGTCAGCGCCCTGCCGAGAGCGTCGAGCAGCGCAAGCTTGCGTTCGGGCGCCAGCGTCGCGTGATCGGCCACGTCGTCGGCCGCGCGCACGAAATTGTAGAATGCGAGAACGGGCGCGCGATAGCGCGGCGCAAGCAGCGCTGCGACCGGAAAATTCTCGTCCTTGTCCGACTTGCCGGACGCAGCTGCGGCGACCGCGCTCACGAGGCGCCTCCATCGGCCGCCTGGTAGCGGCCTTTCCAGGCGCCGCCCTTGCCGCGCCAATGCGCGAATGCGGATTCGATCGTGAAGGCCACATAGAGCGCGGCGACGACCGGCAGGAACAGCCCGCGCCAGGCGCTCAGGCGATAACGGCGCAACATCGGCCGATAGCTCAAAACCATGAGCGCAAAGGCGGCGAGCGCGACGAGGCCGGTCGCCGCATCCGCGCTGCCGGCGAGCAGCGGCGGCGCGAGAAACGTCGCGGCCATGCCGAGCACGGCGCCTGCGAGCCGCAGCGGCGAATGGCGAAGCTCCGTATATGCGGACCGCACGACCATGCGGCGGATGTCAGCGAGGCGCGAGTAGGCGCGAAGGCTTTTCACGCGATGCGTGAGGCCGAGAAAGATCGGGCCGGTTTTCTTCAGCGCCGCGCCGAGCGCGCAGTCATCTATCAGGGCGCTGCGGATCGATTCGAGCCCGCCCACGCGCTCCAGGGCCGCGCGCTCCACGAGCATGCATCCGCCCGCCGCCGCAGCCGTCGCGCGTCGCGGGTCGTTCACCCACGCGAAGGGGTAGAGCATGTCGAAGAAATAGACGAAGGCCGGCACGAGCCATCTCTCAGCGCGGCTGTCGCAACCGAGCTGCGCCATCAGGGAAACGAGCACGCGCCGTTCGGCGACGGCGCCGCCGAGGAGCCGCGACAGGACGTCCGGTTCATGTTCGATGTCGGCGTCCGTGAAAAACAGATAGTCGGGCGACGAAAAGGCGGGCGCCCCCGATGGCGCGTGAACCGCCTGTGCGCGATCTTCGACATGTGCGAGCCCCCTGCGCATGGCGTTGAGCTTGCCGGTCCAACCGGGCGGCGGCGCCTCGCCCCGCAATACGGTCAGCCTGTCGCTTCCATCGACGGCGCCGCCGGCTTGCAGCGCTATTCCGCCTGTCCCGTCGCCGCTCTGGTCGTCCACGACGATCACGTCGAAATCGCAATCGCAATCCTGCGCAAGCAGGCTCTTCACAGAACGTGCGATCACGTCGGCCTCGTTGCGCGCGGGCACGATCGCTGTCACGCGGAGCCTCTGCGGGCGGCCTGCGCGCTCATAGCGCGGCAATTGTTCGTCGGTTTCGCGCGCCTGCCAGAAGTTTCCGCGCGCGAGAACGAGCGTGAACCAGATTGCGAGCGTCAGGAGGGCGAGCGGCAGCGTCGTCATGCGATATAGCCCGCATCACGAAACCAGACGATCGCATCTGAGAGCGCTTCGACATGCGGTCGCGACGTATAGCCGAGTTCGCGACGCGCCTTGGAGTCGGTGAAGAACATGTATTTCTTCGCCATACGAAGGCCGTCGCGCGTCACGAACGGTTCACGCCCGGTCAATTGCGCGATCCATTCCGCGGCGAGCGCGAGCGGGTAGATCGGCGCCGTCGGCAGGCGCAGCGAGGGCGGTTTGCGGTCGACGAGACCTGCGATTTCCGTCAGCAGTTCCGAAAGAGCGACGTTCTCGCCGCCGAGGATGTAGCGTTCGCCGATGCGGCCGCGCTCCAAAGCTGCGAGATGGCCCTGCGCGACATCGTCGACATGGACTATGTTGAGGCCGGTGTCGACGAAGGCGGGCATGCGTCCGGACGCGGCTTCCACGATAATCCGGCCGGTCGGAGTCGGGCGTACGTCGCGCGGGCCGACGGGCGTCGACGGATTGACGATGACCGCCGGCAGGCCGTGCCGTTCGATCATGGTCTCGACCAGCCGTTCGGCGAGAACTTTCGATCGCTTGTAGACGCCGACCGCTTCGTTTTCGCCGAGCGGTCGCGTCTCGTCTGCGAGGCGTCCGTTGTCGGTGGCGAGCGTGGCGACGGAACTCGTGTAGACGATGCGTTCGACGCCTGCGGCCAGCGCCTCCTCCATCATGATCCGCGCGCCGTCGACGTTGGTGCGGTAGATTTCACCGGGATCGCGCGCCCAGAGTCTGTAGTCGGCGGCGACATGAACGAGGTGGCGCACGCCGCGCATCGCGCGCGCGATCGAAGCGCGGTTGCGAATATCGCCTTCAGCCAGTTCGTCGGTCGGATCGAGATTGGCGCGATTGGCGGTCGCGCGGGCGAGCACGCGAATGCGCCAGCCGCGCTCGCGCATGACCTTGGCGACGGCCGAGCCGACGAAACCTGTCGCGCCGGTCACCAGCACCACGCCTTCGGGCGCATTTTCACGTCCCTCGGTCACCGGACGACACAATCCCCAATCGATGCGCCGCTGCCCAGGGCGCAGCGCGAAAAATCAAACAGCCGGCCAGCCCGCGAACAGTCCGTTCAGCGCGGACACGAAAGCGATCGGCTGATCGATCATCACATGATGCTCGGCGTCCGGCACTTCCAGCCGCGGCGAGCCCGCGGGCATCAGAGCGTGCGTATAGTCGAAGTCCTGCGTCTGCATAAGCTGGGACTTCTCGCCGCGGATGAGCGCGGTCGGGCATTTCACGCGGCTGAGAATCCCGGTGAGATCGGGCATCTGAAAGTCGCGCCAGAGGTAGGGGTCGAACCGCCAGCTCCACCCTTCGCCGCCATTCTCGGCTTTGACGGGCGTAAGACCCTCTCGCGCGATGAGATCGGCGATGTAGAGGTTCGTGCAGGGTTGAAGCGGCGCGAGACGGAATCGTGCGAGCGCGGCTTCGAATGTGGGGTAGATGCGATGCGGGTGCAGGCCGCGCGGACGCTGCGGCTGCTGGCCGCGCTCGATCCGGCGTTCCTCGCGCCGCTGCTGGCTCAGGAAGGGCGAATCGACGACGACGATCCCTGCGAAACGCTCTCCGTGCCGACGCGCGGCTTCGGCGAGCGGGAACGAACCGAAGGAATGTCCGACGATCAGCGGTTTGGCCGGTCCGGCGTAGAGGCCTGCCGCCTCGATCGCCGCCATGATCTCGGCGACGAACGTGTCGAGCGAATAATGCTTGCGCCAGCCGGAGCCGCCCATGCCGGCCCAGGACATGGCGGCGACGCGATATCGGTCGGCAAAGAACGGAGCGATGAAGCGGTACCAGCCGGCATGCGCGCCGTTGCCGTGCAAAAGCAGCAGCCCCGGCTTGCCGACCTCGCCCCAGGTGAAAAGTTCGATCGGCGCGCCCTGCACATCGATCCTGCGTTCCTGCGGTTTTTGCGCGACGGCGTGGTCGAACCAGCGCGGCGCTTGCGGCTTCTTGCCGTCGAAGCGCGCGAGCGGCGTCCAGAGAGCTGGATCCTTGATCGGTGGAGCGTTCATGAAACCTTGTTCGCAGCGACGCCGATATGCGTCAAGCCGCGATTTCCGCAATGCGAAATAAACCGGAAGCGGCGCCGCGGCGCTTTTCAGTTTCGTTTCCGCAAACTAGATTGTCGGACAATCGAAACAGGCGCGGGTCGTCGCGCCCCGGAGGAATCGGATGAGAGCTTTGATCAGCCGCGAAGTGGGCGGCCCGGAAACCTTGCGGCTGGAGGAGCTGCCGACGCCGGAAGCGCGGCCGGGCCACATCGTGGTCGATGTGAGGGCCTGTGGCGTCAATTATCCGGACGCGCTCATCATCCGTGACATGTATCAGTTCAAGCCCGGCCGTCCGTTCGCGCCCGGCGGCGAAATCTCCGGCGTCGTGTCGGCGGTCGGGCAGGGCGTGACGCATCTGGCCGTCGGCGACCGGATCCTGGCCTCGTGCGGCTGGGGCGGCATGTCCGAGCAGGTGGCCATCGACGCCTCGCGTGCGGTCAAGATTCCGGATTCGATGCCCTTCGACGAGGCCGCCGCCTTTCTCATGACCTACGGCACCTCCCACCATGCGCTGAAGGACCGCGCCAGGCTCGAGAAGGGAGAGACGCTGCTCGTTCTCGGCGCGGCCGGCGGCGTCGGCATTGCGGCGGTGGAACTCGGAGCCGCCTGGGGCGCTCGCGTGATCGCCGCGGTCTCCACGAAGGAGAAGGCCGACTTCTGCATGAAGCACGGCGCGAGCGAGACCGTCGTTTATCCGGCCGGCCCGTTCGACAAGGACGGGCGCAAGGAATTGTCGGAGATCTTCAAGAAGGCCTGCGGCGCGAACGGCGCGGATGTGATCTACGACGGCGTCGGCGGCGATTACGCGGAAGCGTCGCTGCGCTCGATCGCCTGGGAAGGCCGTTTCCTCGTCGTCGGCTTCCCGGCCGGCATTCCGAAGCTGCCTCTCAATCTCACGCTCCTCAAAGGTTGCGACGTGCTCGGCGTGTTCTGGGGCGATTTCGTGCGCCGGTTTCCCGCGCAGCATCAGGCCAATCTGAAGGATCTGATGGGCCTGTACACGAGCGGCAAGATCCGACCTTACGTCTCCGAGCGGTTTCCGCTGGAGCGCGCGGCGGAATCGATCGACTGGCTCTCCGCCCGCAAGGCGATGGGCAAGGTCGTCGTGACGATGGGATGACGCACATTCGGCCATCGCGCGGCTGCGCCGCGCGCCTCAGGATCAGGATACGAGGAGACAGAACGTGACCGATCTCGAAACCTTCCGGCGCGAAACGCGCGCGTGGCTCGAGGCCAATTGTCCACCGGAAATGCGCACGCCGCAGGAAGACGACGACGATCGCTGCTGGGGCGGCCGCAATTTCAGGTTCAAGAGCGAAGCGCAGAAAGTCTGGATGCAGCGCATGGCCGAGCGCGGCTGGACGGTGCCCGACTGGCCGAAGGAATACGGCGGCGGCGGGCTGTCGAAGGACGAAACGAAAATTCTTCGCGAGGAAATGCGCGCGCTCAAATGCCGATCGCCGCTCGATTCCTTCGGCATCTGGATGCTGGGGCCGGCGCTGCTGAAATACGGCAACGAAGCGCAGAAGAAAGAGCATCTGCCGAAGATCGTGCGCGGCGAAATCCGCTGGTGTCAGGGCTATTCGGAACCGGGCGCGGGCTCCGATCTCGCTTCGCTGCAGACCAGGGCCGAAGACAAGGGCGACCACTATCTCGTCAACGGTTCGAAAATCTGGACGAGCTACGCCAATCACGCCGACATGATCTTCTGCCTGGTGCGTACGGATTTTTCCGCGAAGAAGCACGAAGGCATTTCCTTCGTGCTGTTCGACATGACGACGCCAGGCGTCACGACCAAGCCGATCCTCCTCATCTCGGGCAAGTCGCCATTCTGCGAGACGTTCTTCACCGACGTGAAGGTTCCGAAAGAAAATCTCGTCGGAACGCTCAACAGGGGCTGGGATGTCGCCAAATATCTTCTGACGCACGAGCGCGACATGATCGGCGGCATGGGGCTTGGCGGCGGCGGGCGGCCGCTCGGGCAGGTGGCCGCGGATGCGGTGGGCGTGGAGAATGGCATGCTCGCCGATCCGCTGCTGCGCGCCGACATCGCGCGGCTCGAGGTCGATGGCTGGGCGTTTCAGATGGCGATGGAGCGGGCGGGCGATCTCGCCAAGGCGAAACAGGCGCACCCCGCCTATTCGTCGTTCCTCAAATATTACGGCACCGAACTCAACAAGCGCCGCCACGAACTCGTCATGACGTCGCTCGGTTCCGACGGGCTCGAATGGGAGAGCGCGCGCTCGCAGGAAGGCGAAGCGCTGCGCGCCTGGCTGCGCACCAAGGCGAATTCGATCGAGGGCGGCACCAGCGAGGTGCAGCTCAACATCATTTCGAAGCGCATTCTCGACCTGCCGGGAGCGTGAGGCTACGCCCTCACCCTGAGGAGCTTGCAAGGCAAGCGTCTCGGAGGGCGAGGGCGCTGCAGCATGCTTCGAGACGCCCGCCGCGCGGGCTCCTCAGCATGAGGGATCTGTTTCGGCGCCTTGCGCCGGCGAAATTTGGGAGAAACACGTGGCTCTCGTCCTCAATGAAGAACAATCCATGCTGCGCGATTCCGCGCGCGGCCTCATCGCTGACCGCGGGCCGGTCGCGCAGCTGCGCAAGTTGCGCGACGATCGCGACGCGAGCGGATTTTCGCGCGAACTCTGGAAGGAATTCGCAGATATGGGATTTGCCGGCATCCTCGTGCCGGAGGAGAACGGCGGCTCCGCGCTCGGTCATGTCGAGGCGGGCGTCGTCATGGAGGAGATCGGACGCAACCTGACGTCGTCGCCCTTTCTGTCGACCGCGCTCCTCGGCGCCACGGCGATGAAGCGCGCCGGCGGCGCGCGCGCCGGCGAGATCCTGTCGAAGATCGCCGCCGGACAGATTCTGCTGGCGCTCGCCTGCGACGAGAAATCCAAACACAACCCGCATCACGTCGAAACGCGCGCGACCCGCGCCGGCAATGGATTCACGTTGAAGGGCGCGAAGACATTCGTGGTCGATGGCCATGTCGCCGATCTCATTCTCGTCGTCGCGCGCACGGCCGGCGGCGTGAACGACAAGGAGGGGGTCACGCTGCTCGCGGTCGATCCGAAGGCGAAGGGCGTGAGCGTCGAACGCACGATCATGGTCGATGCGCATAATGCCGCGAGAATCACGTTCGACGACGTGCACGTCGACGCTGACGCCGTGCTCGGCGAGGTCGATAACGGCGCCAGGATCGTCAGCGACGCGCTCAATGTCGGCCGCGCCGCAGTCGCCGCCGAACTCGTCGGCGTCGGCGACGAAGCGTTCGATCGCACCGTCGCCTATCTGAAGGAGCGCAAGCAGTTCGGAAAGGCGATCGGCGAATTCCAGGGGTTGCAGCACCGCGTCTCGCACCTCTATTGCGAGCTCGAGGTCACGCGCGCGGCCGTGCTGAAAGCGCTGCAGACGCTGGATCAGGCTCCGGCGAACGCCGCGCCTTTCGTGTCGCTCGCCAAGGCGCGCGCCTGCGCCTCGACAAATCTCGCCGTGCAGGAGGCCGTCCAGATGCACGGCGGCATCGGCATGACCGACGCCGTCGATATCGGCTTGTTCATGAAGCGCGCGCGCGTCGGCCAGGAATTGTTCGGCGACTCGCGGTTTCATGCGGACCGGATCGCGCGGCTCAGGGGATATTGAACATTCCGTCATCCCGATCGCCCCGCGCAGCGGGGGATCGGGGGCGACAGCGTCACTTCCGCGGTTTTGCGAAAGGATGCGTCGAAGACAGGCCGCCGTCGACCGGGAACGCCTGACCGTTGACGTAGGACGCTTCGTCGCTCGCGAGAAACAGCGCCATGGCCGCAATCTCTTCGGGCCTGCCGGCGCGCTGTAGCGGATTGAGCTGGCCGATTTTCGAATCCGTGCCGCGCGAACGCGCGAGATCGAAGATCGGCTTCGTCATGCCGGTTTCGATCAGCCCGGGGCAGATCGCGTTGACGCGAACGCCCGTGCCGATCAGCGCATTCGAACAGGTCTGCACGAGCGAGATGACGCCGGCCTTGCTGGCAGCGTACTGAACGTTGCCGGCGTTCGCGCGCAGGCCGGCGACGGAGGCCGTGCAGATGATGGAGCCGCCGCCTTGCCGGATCATATGCGGCGCGGCCTTCTGGATCGCGAGGAACGGGCCGATCAAATTGATCCGCAGGATTTCCGTGAACGTCTCGACGCTCGCCTCGAACAGGGTCGTCATGCCGCCGCTGACGCCGGCGTTCGCGTAGACGATGTCGAGCCGCCCGAATGTCTTGACCGCAAGATCGACCAGCCTGACGACGTCTTTTTCGTCGCCAGCGTCCATCGCCAGCGCTTCGGCCGCATGGCCTGCCTTCTGGATCAATTCGAGCGTGTGGTTGAGGCCGTCCTCGGCGCGATCGGCGATCAGCACCCGCGCGCCTTCCCGCGCAAACGCCATGGCGCTCGCCCGCCCGATGCCGCTGCCGGCGCCTGTTACGATCGCGGCCTTGCCCTGTAAGCGTCCTGTCATGTTTTCCTCCCGATATGCGGGATGCTAACCAATGCGCGACGCCCGCGGAAGCGGCTTGCGTGCGACGCCGACCCAATGGAAAATCCGCGTGACAGGGAGAGACCGGTGACGAACGCAGCTGCGCCGCAAGGCATGGGCAAGGTGATGCCCGGGATGGAGGATTTTCTCACCACGCGCTTCTGGTGGGTGCGCCATGCGCCGGTGCGTAGCGACGGCGGAAAGATCTACGGTCAGCGCGACCTGCCGGCCGATTGCGGCGATTCTTATGTATTTCAGGCGCTCGCGCGGATTCTGCCGGCGGGCGCGGTGTGGATCACCTCCAATCTCATGCGCACGAAACAGACGGCCGCCGCCATTCGCGCCGCCGGCCATCCCGACGCGAACGAGGGCGAACCGATCGTGATGACGGAATTCGCGGAGCAGAATCTCGGCGACTGGCAGGGGCTCGACCGCGCGCAGTTCTTTCGCGACCGACGTCCTTCGCCTTCGAGCTATTGGTTCAACGATCCCAAGGAAAAAGCACCGAACGGGGAAAGTTTTCTCGATCTCGTCGAGCGGACGCGTGACGGAATCGGCAAGGCTTTGTCCGCGCATCGCGGGCGGGATCTCATCGTGTGCTCGCACGGCGGCACGATCCGCGCGGCGATCGGCGTCGCGCTCGATCTTTCGCTCGAGGGCATGCTCTCGTTCATGACGGAGAATTGCGCAGTCACACGACTCGACATGCTGGAGCGCGACGACGATTCCGGCTGGCGGGTGATGATGGTCAATCACCAACCATGGATGGGCGCGTCGCCCGCGGAGGCGAAGCTGGCGTGACCCGGTCGAGGCCACGCGTCGCTTTCTTGCGACGCGCCGGCGCAGTCCGCTATTCCACCGCCGCGTAGACCAGCGTGCGAAACAGCATCCGGTAATAATCGCGTTGGCCGGGCGCCTGGATCATCATCAGCGCGAACAGATCCTCCTTCGGATCGATCCAGAAGGTCGTGCCGGCGATGCCGCCCCAGTAGAACAGGCCGACCGAACCCGGCACGAACGTCATGCCCGGCGCGTTGCGAACGGCAAAGCCGAGCCCGAAGCCGTGGCCGGCCGGCAGCAGGTCGGAACCGCGCCGCATATGCGGGCCCAGATGATCGCTGGCCATCAGTTCGAGCGTCTTGCGCGCGAGGATGCGTTCGTTGCCGAAAGCGCCGCCGCCCGCGAGCATCGCGCAGAAGCGCGCGTAATCGCCAGCCGTGGAGGCAAGGCCGCCGCCACCCGATTCGAACATGGCGGGGCGGCGGACGTTGAGGAGATTGACCGGCGTCTTCGCTTCCGGATCGATCGGGAACGGTTCGGCGATACGGTCCTGATGCTTCTGCGGTACGCTGAAAGCGGTGTCCTTCATGTCGAGCGGTTCGAAGACGCGGCGCGACAATTCCTCGCCGAGCGTGCGGCCGGAAACGATCTCGACGATCCTGCCGAGCACGTCCGTCGAGCGGCTGTAGTCCCAGCACGCGCCGGGCTGGTTGAGCAGCGGCAGTTTCGCCAGCGCCTCGACCTGATCGGCGTTGGTTTGTTTGGGTTGGGCGAGATCGGCCTGCGCGTAGAGCTTCTGAACCGGATGGCCGCCGCCGCCGACGAAATCATAGGTGAGGCCGGAGGTGTGGCGTAGCAGATCCTGGATCGTGATCGGACGTTCCGGCGCGACCAGCGTCAATTCGCCGTCGCGTTCGACGCCAACCTTCACGTCAGCGAAGGCCGGCACGTATTTCGAGAGCGGATCGCCGAGAAGAATGCGGCCTTCCTCGACCAGCATCATGATCGCGGTCGAGACAAGCGGCTTGGTCATGGAATAGATGCGGAAAATGCAATCCTTTTCCATGGCGTCGGCGGCGCCGGGATCGCGCTTTCCGAACGCCTCGAAATACCCGACGCGGCCGCGCCGCGCGATCATGGCGACGGCGCCGGGCATGCGTCCCTCGCCGATCTCCCGCTTCAAAGTTTCGCCCAGCCGGTCGAGCGCCTTTTCGTTCAGGCCGATCTTTTCCGGTTTCGCGTGATCCAGTCCGCGATCCTTGCTCATGCGCGCCATCCTCGCCCGCTCCAGCCATGCTTGCTGGGGCTTCGCCCGTCATCTAACGTCCCGCCGGATTTGGGCGCAACCGTCGCCGGGGAGGATATGAAAAGATGAATAATGTCGAAGCCCTCGACCAGGAATTCGGGCTGATCGCCGATCTCGTGAAACTGACCGCGCGCGACCTGCCCGATCAGACGAATTTCATTCTGGACGGGCGCAAGCAGACCTATGCCGAGACGGCCGAACTCATGGACCGTGTCGCAGCTGCTCTGCAACGCGACGGCGTGCAGCAGCGCGAGGCGATCTCGGTCTGCGCCTCGACATCGATCGAATATGCGACGCTCTTTCTCGGCGCGCTGTCGATCGGCGTCGTGACCGCGCCGCTCGCTCCGTCCTCCACCTCAGAACAGCTCGAAGGAATGATCAAGGATTCCGGAGCGAAGCTGCTGTTCCTCGATGCGACGACCGCCGACAGCCTGAAGAACGCCGGCGACGCGGCCACGATCCGCATCTCGCTCGACGGGTCGGACTGCGGAAAGCCGTTCGCGCAATGGCTGGCGCCGAAGGGCGCAAAGCCGGTCCCGGCGAAGATCGATCCGCAAGATCCCTTCAACATCATCTATTCGTCCGGCACGACCGGCATTCCCAAGGGTATCGTGCAATCGCACAAGATGCGTTGGGCGCATGTACAGCGGGCCAACGCCTTCGGCTACGATCGCACGGCGCTGACGCTGCTTTCGACCCCGCTCTATTCCAACACGACCCTCGTATCCTTCTTTCCAACGCTTGCCGGCGGCGGCACGGTTGCGCTGATGAAGAAATTCGATGCGCACAAATTTCTCGAACTCGCCTCGTCGCTGCATGCGACCCACGCGATGCTCGTGCCGGTGCAATATCATCGCATCATGTCGCAGCCGGATTTCGACTCCTTCGACCTTTCGACCTTCCGGTGCAAATTCTGTACGAGCGCGCCTTTCGCCGGGACGCTGAAGAGCGACATTCTGAAACGCTGGCCGGGCGGGCTTGTCGAATATTACGGCATGACCGAGGGCGGCGGCTCCTGCGTGCTGCTCGCGCACGAATTTCCGGACAAGGTCGATACTGTCGGGCGCCCGGCGGAAAACTGCGAGATCAAGCTGATCGACGAGAACGGGGTCGAGGTTGCGACTGGCGAGGTCGGCGAAATCGTCGGTCATTCGCCGACTGTCATGAACGGCTACCACAATCAGCCCGGCAAGACGCGCGAAGCGCAGTGGGTCGCGCCGGACGGGCGCATCTTCATCAAGACAGGCGACGTCGGCCGCTTCGATGCGGAGGGTTTCCTGAAGCTGATGGACCGTCGCAAGGACATGATCATTTCCGGCGGGTTCAACATCTATCCCAGCGATCTCGAGGCGATCCTCGTCAAGCATCCGGCCGTGCAGGAATGCGCGGTCGTCGGCGTCAAATCGGTGGAATGGGGGGAGACGCCGCTCGCTTTCGCGGTTCTGCGCGCCGGCGCAAAGGCCAGCCCCGAAGAATTGCGGGAATTCGCCAATTCAAAGCTCGGCAAGACGCAGCGCATTTCCAGGGTCGAAATCGTCGACGCCTTGCCGCGCTCGGCGATCGGCAAGATTTTGAAGCGGGAATTGCGCGACGAATACGAGGCGAAAAGGGCGTTGTAGCGCGGCGCCGTCCGACCTGTCATTCCCGCAAAAGCGGGAATCCGGAGCCAACGGCCGCAACCCCGGGAACTGGCCCCCGCTTTCGCGGCGGTGACGTGCATACCAGGCGTCGAAAGCACCCTTCAATGACCCAGATTTTCGAACATCATACCGACGTAGGCTGGTTCGACCTCGACGCGAACCGGCACATGAAGAACACCGCCTACATGGAAAAGGCCGTGGACTGCCGGCTGCGTTTCTTCAACGCGAGCGGCGTGTCGCCAGACGTGTTTGCGAAGTGGAAGGTCGCCTTTGTCGTCGTGCGCGACGAGACGACGTACAGCCGCGAACTGTTTCTCGGCGACAAGATGCGCGTGCAGATTCTCTGCGGCGGCGTGAACGAGAAGCGATCGCGGTTTCTGATCGTCAATCGGATACTGACGCCGGGCGGCGAACAGGTCTACGAAATCCGTTCGATGGTCGTGTGGCTGAACACGGAGACGCGCAAATCGACAACGCCGCCGCCGGACCTTTCCGCGCTGATCGAAAATATGGCCCGCACGGAAGATTACCGGTCGCTTTGACGAGCGGCCTGCGAACCGCAATGCGACGATAATATTTCGCAGTGCGAACGAGAATTTAATCGCGCGATTGACGGGTGGGAAGGCCGGGTGCAAAGTTTCCTCCAGCCAAAAACAAGGGGAAACAGATGTCCGTGGAAAAGTGCCTCACCGACAAGGTCGTCGTCGTCACCGGCGCAGGGCGCGGCATAGGACGTGAGATCGCACTTCTCTGCGGCGCTCAGGGCGCCAAGGTCGTCGTAAACGATCTCGGCGGGTCCGCCGACGGCGAAGGAAGCGGGGACGCGCATCCGGCCGAAGAAGTCGTCGAACTCATCCGCAAGGGCGGCGGCAAGGCGGTCGCCAATTTCGATTCGGTGGCGGAGGCGGCGCCTGCGGCCAACATCATCAAGACGGCGATCGATTCGTTCGGGCGCATCGACTGCGTCATCAACAATGCCGGCATCCTGCGCGACCGCATCTTTCACCGTATGTCGGTCGTCGACTTCGAGACGGTCGTGAAGGTGCATCTGTTCGGTTGCTTCTACACATCGCGCGCGGCTGCGAATTATTTCAAGGAGCAGAATTCCGGCTCGTTCGTGCATTTTACGTCGACCTCGGGCCTTGTCGGCAATTTCGGCCAGGCGAATTACGCCGCCGCCAAGCTCGGCATCGTCGGTCTGTCGAAATCGATCGCGCTCGACATGCAGCGTTTCAACGTGCGCTCGAACTGCGTATCGCCGTTCGCGTGGAGCCGTCTCATCGGTACGATCCCGACCGAGACCGAGGCGGAAAAGGCGCGCGTCGCCAAGATACAGGCGATGGGGCCTGAAAAGATCGCGCCGATCTGCGCCTATCTCGCCTCCGACCTCGCCAAGGACGTCACCGGCCAGATCTTCGGCGTGCGCATGAACGAAATCTATCTGATGGGGCAGTCGCGGCCGATCCGCAGCGTGCATCGCGCGGAGGGCTGGACGCCGCAGACGATCGCGGAGCACGGCATGCCGGCGATGAAGGGGAGCTTCTACAAGCTCGACCGCTCCGCCGATGTGTTTTCGTGGGACCCTGTGTAGGAATTATCCATGTCCAAGGGCATTCTGGCTTACGGCGCCTACATTCCGATGCGGCGCCTGCAACGCAAGGCGATCGTCGCAGCCAATTCGTGGTTCAACAGCGCGCTGAAATCGCAAGCCAAGGGCGAACGCGCGATGGCGAACTGGGACGAGGATTCCGTCACCATGGCGGTGGCCGCCGCGCGCGACTGCCTCGGCGAGCGCGACCGCAACGAAATCGGCGCGGTGCATCTTGCCTCGACATCGCTGCCGTTCGCCGACCGGCTCAACGCCGGCATCGTCGTCAATGCGTTGAACCTGCCGGAGAATGTCGCCGGCCACGATCATTCCGCGACGCAACGCGCCGGCCTGTCCGCGCTCGCCGATGCATTGGGCGCTGCCGGCAAGAGCGCGATCCTGGTGACGTCGGCGGAAAAACGCCGCACGAAATCGGCGAGCCCGCTTGAATTGTCGTCGGGCGACGGTGCGGCGGCGCTCCTGGTCGGCGAAGGCGAGCCTGTGGCCGAACTCGTGGCGTCAGCCAGCCGCACGGTCGATTTCGTCGATCATTATCGCGGCGAGAACGTCGCTTTCGACTACACCTGGGAAGAGCGCTGGATCCGCGACGAGGGCTACAACAAGATCGTGCCGGCGACGCTGAGGGATCTGTTCGCGAAAGCCGGGGCCAGGGGCGAGGACATCGCCCATTTCGTCATGCCCTGCACGCTGGCGAAGGTCGCCGGCCCGATCGCGAAGAAGGCCGGCATTGCGGAAGGGGCGGTGCGCGACACGCTGGCCGGCGTCTGCGGCGATACGGGCGCGGCCCACGCGCTCGTCATGTTCGCGCATGCGCTCGAAGCCGCAAAGCCGGGCGAGCTCATTCTCGTCGTCGCTTTCGGGCAGGGATGTGATGCGCTTCTCTTTCGCGCCACGGACAAGATCGCGTCCGTCAAGCCCACGCGGGGCGTCTCCGGTTGGCTGAAACGTCGGCGCGAGGAAACGAATTATCAGAAATTCCTCGCCTTCAACGACAATATCGAGATCGAACGCGGCATGCGTTCGGAGGTCGACAAGGCGACCGCGCTTTCCTCGCTCTATCGCAACCGCAATACGATCACCGGCTTCATGGGCGGCAAGTGCAGTGTGTGCGGCACGTTGCAATTCCCGAAGACGAACGTCTGCGTCAATCCGAACTGCAACGCATTCCACACGCAGGAGCCCTATCCGTTCGCAGATATCGAGGGCCGCATCATGAGCTATACGGCCGACAATCTGACCTACAGCGCCGATCCGCCGGCCTGCTACGGGATGGTGCAGTTCGATGCGGGCGGGCGCATCATGATCGACTTCACCGACGTGACGCCGGACGAGATCGACGTCGGCAAGAAGATGGACATGGTGTTCCGCATCAAGGACTACGATCCGCAGCGCGGTTTCACGCGCTATTTCTGGAAAGCGACGCCGGCGGCGTGAGGCCGCTGAAGGGAGGACGACATGGCCAGAGGCATCAAGGACAAAGTCGCCATTCTCGGCATGGGCTGCTCGAAATTCGGGGAGCGCTGGGACAAGGAGGCCGACGACCTGATGGTCGAGGCGTTCGAGGAGGCGCTGAAGGACGCCGGCATCGAGAAGAACCAGATCGAGGCGGCCTGGTTTTCGACGGCGATCGAGGAGCAGCATGTCGGCAAATCCGGTACGCCGCTCGCCGTGGCGTTGCGGCTCCCGCAAATTGCGGTGACGCGCGTCGAGAATTTCTGCGCCTCCGGCACGGACGCGTTTCGCGGCGCGGTCTACGCGGTCGCTTCGGGCGCGGCCGACATCGCGCTCGCGCTCGGCGTGGAAAAATTGAAGGACACGGGCTACGGGGGCTTGCCGCAGCGCGGGCGTGGCGTGCTGAATTCCATGTGGTGGGCGAATGCGTCGGCGCCCGGCAATTTCGCGCAGCTCGCAGCGGCCTATCGCGCCAAGCACAATGTGTCGAAAGAGGATTTGAAGCGCGCGATCGCGCATGTCTCGGTCAAGAGCCACGACAATGGCTCCCGCAATCCGAAGGCGCACCTGCAGAACAAGGTGACGATGGAGCAGGTGCTCGAAGCGCCGATCGTGGCCGAACCGCTCGGTCTGTTCGACTGTTGCGGCGTGTCGGACGGGTCGGCCTGCGCGATCGTGACGACGCCCGAGATCGCGCGCAGCCTCGGCAAGAAAGACATCATTTCCGTCAAGGCGCTGCAGCTTTCGGTATCGAACGGCGTCGAGGCGCAGCACAATTCCTGGGACGGCTCGCATTTCGCAACGGCGCGCGTTGCGTCGAAGAAGGCCTATCAGGAAGCCGGCGTCACGAATCCGCGCGAAGAAATCGACCTGATCGAAGTGCACGACTGCTTCTCGGTGACCGAGCTCGTCACGATGGAGGACCTGCATATTTCGGCTGAGGGCCGCGCCATCTACGACGTGATGGACGGCTTCTACGACCACGACGGCACGATTCCCTGCCAGATCGACGGCGGCCTCAAATGTTTCGGCCATCCGATCGGCGCCTCTGGCCTGCGCATGATCTACGAAATGTATCTGCAATTGCAAGGCAAGGCCGGTCCGCGCCAGCGCGCCAAGGCGCCGCGCCTCGGTCTCACGCACAATCTCGGTGGTTTCCCGCACCAGAACGTGTGTTCGGTGTCGATCGTGGGAAGGTACGACCGATAGCCGGCCTTCGAAAGGCCTGTAAAAGCCCATAAGCCTGCGCTCGCCAATCGAGAATTGCGACGACAAGGGTTTAGTACTAGGGTGCGCCACGCGCCGGTCGGCAGCGTCTCGCGTCGCAAGATCGCGTTGCAGGCCTACCGTCGGCTTGAGCATCTCCGCCTGCGGTTGGAGGACGCCATGCGTGACCAAATCAGAAAATTCGCCATTGGAGCGAGCGCCTCGATTTGCATCGCTTTTGCGCCAACAGCGCCTGCCGTCGCCGCGGCGACGGCGGATCGTATTACAATACTCTACGACGCTTTTGGCGACGACCCCGCCATGAAGAAGGATTGGGGGTTTTCGGCTCTAGTGGAAATCGGCGGGAGAACAATCCTTTTCGACACCGGCGACAATGCGGAGATTTTCGCCGCAAATGTGAAGACCAAGCACGTGGATCTGACTAAGATCGATTTTGTCGTGCTGTCGCATCGTCATTCCGATCACATGGCCGGACTGGCGCATGTGCTCTCGGTCAATCCACACGTCAAGATTTACGCGCCGAAAGAAGGTTTCGGCATCTACGGCTCCTCTCTGCCTTCGAGCTTCTATCGCAAGGACGAGAGCCTGCCCGCGGATATGCGTTACTACGGCGGAGCGCCGCCACAGACCATGATTTTCGGGGCGGCTTGGCCCAAGGCCAATTTCGAGCTGGTCGACAAGACGACCGAAATTGCGCCCGGCGTCACCTTACTCGCGCTTGTTTCGGACGCTCCCGGAACGAGAGAACTGAAAGAATTGTCGCTTGTCGTCGGCACTCCTGACGGTCTCGTTCTCGTGGTCGGCTGCTCGCATCCCGGAATCGACAGGATCGTGGCGGCTGCGGCTACGATCAACCCGAAAATCCATCTGATCGTGGGCGGATTTCATCTGGTTGTCGCGACGGACGAAGCGATCGGCAAGATCGTGGTTGCGTTGAAGGATACTTACAAGGTCGCCTACATCGCGCCCGGACATTGTACGGGCGAGCCGACCTTCGCCGCGCTGCGCCGCGCTTTCGGCGCCGACTACATCTATGCCGGCCTCGGAAAAACATTGCAGATCGCGGCCCTCGTGCCGCCGGGCAAGCGCGGAGAGGGTCCGCATATGAATGGTGAGGACGCCGCCACCTATCGACGACTGGCGCGGCGTGACGATCCTTTCGGTACAGGCGCTTGGAAACGCGCGCAGGCTTCGGCGGCTTCCCAATCGGCCGACCTTCGTCCCTAAAGCGCGCCGAGGGTTCGCAGCAGCGTACATTCGACTTTGGTTGCGGGCAGCGAGGATCATTCCTCGTCCCGCAAAGGCGTTGCGCGTAAAATGATGGCTGAGGTTCGGCCGAACCT
>JAGWTW010000099.1 GCA_028868735.1 Hyphomicrobiales bacterium
GGCGGGCGGGGTTGGCGCGCTGGCGCTGGCGCGCGCGGCGCTGGGCGTTGATCTCGCGACGCCTGGCGTCGTTCAATGGATCGTTGGCGCTTCGATCGGCGCATTTCTGCTGTCCGTCTCCGCGATCGCGGCGCCGGCCTTGCTCGGTCTTCGACGCTCGACGATCGCCGCGCGCAGAACGCGGGTGGGCGCGGATTCGTCCAGCGCGTGGCGCGGCGTCTACTTCGATATTCTCCTGCTTGTGATCGCCGCTCTCGTCTACTGGCGGTCGGCCGCCACCGGATACCGATTGGTCCTTGCGCCCGAGGGCGTGGCGGCGACTGCGGTCGACTATATGGCTTTTCTCGCGCCGCTTTTGTTCTGGACCGGCTCTGGCCTGCTGACGTATCGCCTCACGCGGCTAGCGCTGCTCCATTCGTCGTCGTGGCTGCCTGCGGCGATCCGGCCATTCGGCGGGCGGCTCGCGCCGCTGGTGGCGGCGTCGCTCGCCCGACAGAGCGAACGTCTCGCCGCCGGCGCGGCGCTCGTCGCGATCGCGGTCTCGTTCGCCGTGGCCACGCTCCTGTTCAATGCGACGTACAACGGTCAACAGCTCGTCGACGCCCGTTTGACGAACGGAGCGGACGTCACGGTGACCGGAACAACCGCGACGCCGGCTGGCGACAAGCTGCAGGTGATCGCGCAGGTTCCCGGTGTCGTGGCGGCGCAACCGATGCAGCATTGCTTCGCCTATGTTGGGAAAGATCTGCAGGACATGTTCGGGATCGACCCGGCCCATATCACGCAGGCTACGGATATCGTCGACGGATATTTTTCGCGGGTGAGCGCGCGGGAGGCGCTCGCACGCCTGGCGCAACAGCCCAACGGCGTCCTGGTGTCGCAGGAAACGGTCAACGATTTCCAGCTCGCGATCGGCGATATGCTGAACCTGCGGCTTAGCGACGCGCGTGGCGACGAAAAGACGATTCCCTTCCGGTTCGTCGGCGTCGTGAAGGAGTTTCCGACCGCGCCGCGCGACAGCTTTCTGGTCGCCAACGCCAGCTATATCTCGGCGCATACCGGAGATGCTCGAGCCGAAACCGTTCTGGTGCGCGCCAGCGGGTCGGCGCCGAAGATCGCCGAAGAAATCCGTCATGCGCTAGGCGCCGCCTCTCCGTTGAAAACGACTGACATTACGCAGGCGACGCATGTGATCGGTTCGAGTTTGACGGCTGTCGATGTCGCATCGCTTGGCGCGGTGGAACTCGGTTTTGCGATACTCTTCGTGGCTATGGGATCGGGATTGACTCTTTGGCTCGGAAAGAGCGAGCGCGCCCGCGCCAATGCGATACTGTTATCGCTCGGCGCCGCGCCGCGCGAGGTCAGATCGTTCGTCTGGGGCGAAGCCCTGATCACGACAGGCGCTGGCCTGCCGATCGGCGCGGTCATCGGCTTCGCCAATGCGTGGATCCTTGTGCGCCTGCTGAGCGGCGTTTTCGATCCGCCGCCCGACGCCCTTTACTTCCAGTGGGGCTATTTGGCGTTCACAATGATCGGAGCGATCCTGGTTGCCATGGCGGCGGTGCTCGCGCAGGGCGTCTGGTCGAAGGAATGGGCTGCGAAGGAGCTGCGTTCATCCGACTGACCGTCGCAGGGAAGGGGTTGAGTTCGCCGAGGCGCCGTGGAGATCGTCATGCGTATCCTGCTGATTGAAGACGATCGGATGCTGGGCGAGGCCCTGGTTGCGGCGCTGAGCGGCGAAGGTATGACGGTGGACTGGGTGAGGGACGGCGCCCAAGCCGAAGCAGCCCTTCGCGATATCGGCTATTCGATCGTTCTGCTCGACCTCGGATTGCCGGACGCGGACGGCCTCGATCTGCTCACGGCCGCGCGACGCAGAGGCAGTGAAACGCCGGTGCTCGTCGTCACCGCCCGCGACGGCCTCGACGATCGGGTCGCAGGGCTCGATCTCGGCGCCGACGACTATCTCGTCAAGCCGTTCGAGATGCGCGAGCTGCTGGCGCGCATGAGAGCGCTGATCCGTCGCCGCGCGGGTAGCGCCGTATCGAGCCTGACCACAGGGTCGACGGAACTCAACGTCGAGACGCACGAGCTGGCGCATGGCGACGCATCGGCGGTGTTGCCCGCCCGCGAATTCGCGGTCATGCACGCGTTGATGGAGCGGCCGGGACGTATTCTCTCTCGCGCGCAGATCGAGGAGCGCATCTACGGCTGGGGCGAAGAGGTCGAGAGCAATGCGGTCGACGTACTGATCCATTCGATCCGGCGCAAGCTGGGCAAGGATGTCATTCTAAATGTCCGCGGCGCCGGATGGATGGTGGCTAAGTCATGAATGTGACTACGAGAGTCTCGTTGCGTCGCGCGGCTCTGTTGTGGATGACGGTCCTGCTGACCGCCGTAGGCATCGTCACGATCGTCATCGCCTACTGGTACGCGCGCGGCGAGACGGCGGAATTCCTCGACGGCCAGCTCCGCCAGATCGCCTTGAACGCGGGGACCGGCCTGCCGGCAGTCAACGCGCCTGGCGCGGTCGACCGGGATCCGGAAGACGAATTTGCGATCGCCATCTGGGACGGGGATGGCCGTCTCGTCCATCAATCCCTCCCGCAAGTCGCGATATTGCGACAGGACCGGCCGGGCTTCGCCGATGTGGAGGCCGGCGGGCATCTTTGGCGGGTCTATTCCGCGCGGAGCGGGGACCGGACGGTTCAAGTCGCCCAGCGCGACACCGTGCGAGCGGAAATCGCGAATGGAACGGCGTTGGGAACGACCGCGCCGATCCTCATCGTGATTCCCCTTTCCTGGCTCGTCGTGGGCTGGGCGATGAACCGCGCGTTGCGGCCGTTGAGTGACTTGTCGGACCACATCGCAGCGCGCACCGCATCCGCGACCGAGCCGATTTCGCTCGCGGGCGTACCGTCGGAAATCGCGCCGCTCGTCGAGAGCATGAACGGCCTGATCGCCAGGCTGAGAGCAACTGTCGAGGCGCAGAAACGCTTTGTGGCCGACGCCGCGCATGAGTTGCGGACGCCGCTGGCGGCGATGCAGATCGAGGTCGACAACCTCGGAGGCGCCGCGACCGGAGTTCAGAATGCGCGTGTCGCCGCGCTCTCGGCGGGCGTGCGGCGCGCGAGCGCGCTCACGAACCAACTGCTCGAACTGGCGCGGCTGGACGAACCCCTAGCGGCAAGCCCCGTGACGTTCGATCTCGGCGCGTTGCTCCTCGATTGCGTGAGCGTCTATGCGCCACTCGCCGACCGCAAGGGCGTCGATCTCGGGGCGAACGTCATCCCGGCGATCTCGATACTCGGGGTTGAAGGCGAGGCGCACAGTCTGTTCGCCAATCTCATCGAAAATGCAGTGCGCTACACGCCGCCGGGCGGAACGGTCGACGTTTCGCTCGATCGCAGCGACGGCGGTTTCGTCGCAACGATCGTCGATACGGGACCCGGCCTGCCCGAGGGCGCCGAAACGCGCATCTTCGACCGATTCTATCGCGGCGCATCCCGCAATTCCGAGGGGACCGGTCTCGGACTTGCGATCGCGCGACGGGTCGCCGAACGTCATGGTTTCGCTCTGTCGGTCGAAAACCGAAGAGACGGGGTTTCGGGCGTCGTCGCGCGGGTCTCGGGATGTGTATCGCACGGATACCCCTCCAGCTAATTCGCTCCTAATTCGCACATGCCATGACTCTTTACGTGCGGAAGATTCGCGACATGCGAACGATTCGCGCGCCGGCGCGGGGGCGACTGGAGAAAGATATGAATACGACACTTGCGAAGCTCAGCGGCCCGATCGGCGTCGCCGCATTCGTCATAGCGTTCGCGGCGCCCGCGCTCGCATACAACGGGCAAAATCTCGCCGGCGAGGCGAAAATCAGCATCGAAGAAGCCCGCGCGACCGCGCTGAAGGCCCATCCGGGCAAGATCACGGACGAGGAACTCGAACGTGAACGCGGCGGCAGCGGACTGCGCTACTCGTTCGATATCAAGAACGGCCGCCACACCCAGGAGGTCGGCGTCGACGCGACATCCGGCAAGGTTCTCGAGAACGATCGCGAAGGCCCGAACCCGGACTGAGGCCAGCGCCGCAACCGCCCGCCTCGCCGCCCGCGGGGCGGGCGCCTATTCCATATGAGGACAGAGATGAACGACGCTGCCAAAATCGCCATGAGCAAGGTCCCCGAGGTCACGCTCGGCTTTTGGATCGTCAAAATCCTGGCAACCACACTCGGCGAAACCGGCGGCGACGCCGTCACGATGAGCATGTTGCATGCGGACAAACACGCGCACAATGGCGGCTACCTGATCGGGACCGCGATCTTTCTCGTCATCTTCGTCGCCGCCGTCGCCGCGCAGATCGTCGCGACGAAATTCAACCCGTGGATCTACTGGTTCGCCATCGTCGCATCGACGACCGTCGGCACGACCATGGCCGATTTCGCCGACCGCTCGCTCGGGATCGGCTACGCCGGCGGGGCGTCGATCCTGTTGACGCTACTCCTCGTGTCGCTGGCGGTCTGGCGCTGGTCCGAAGGAACCGTCTCAGTCAACACAGTCGCCACGCCGCGTGTGGAGGCATTCTATTGGACCACCATCCTCTTTTCCCAGACGCTCGGCACCGCGCTCGGCGACTGGATGGCCGATACGAATGGGCTCGGCTTCGGCGACGGCGCCCTGGTGTTTGCAGGCGTTATCGCTCTCGTCGCCGCCCTCTATTTTTTCACGAATGTCTCGCGTGTAGCGCTTTTCTGGATCGCCTTCATCCTGACGCGTCCTCTCGGCGCCACGGTCGGCGACTTGCTCGACAAGCCGCATTCGCTCGGCGGCTTGGCTCTGAGTCGAACCTATGCGTCTGCCGTTCTCATCGTGTCGATACTGGCTCTTGTGGTTTTTCTGCCGCAGCGGGCCGGTCAGCATCCATCGAGAACCCAGGATTAGGCGCCGTTCGAATGTTGCACCCCGTTAATGCGACAGAGTATCGCTGGCGAGCTTTGGAGAAGCCGCATATGAACCGGCGCGAAGCGGTTAGCAAACCTACGCAGGGAGAGTGTTGTACGCATTCCCACGAACTTGCGGGAGCGCTCCGCTCTGGCAGCCGCGCGCGGCCGACGCGCGCAGTGATCCTGGGTGGCAGGACGAACGCAGCCCAAGCGACTCGACCGAGGCGCAGTCGACCTGTCTCAAACTCCAGCCGCAATAGGCGCGGGATGCGATGTGTCGCGATCCGTCGGAGAAGCAGGCGCGCCTTCTCGGACAACGACGATCTCGCCTTCGCGCAGCGGCAGCCAAGGTTCGTCAGTCAGAGGCACGCTGGCGAACAGCGTCAGGTCCTGACCGGTTTGCTCGATTGCAACTCCGGTGTGTGGGAGCGCGTCGCGGTCAATCGCGCAGCGTCGTGTCAGCATAGTGAGGCCCGGCGGCTCGATCACGCCATTCGCTTGCGTGCGACGGTGGCCGTGGGCGATGAGGAGATCGCCGTCCGAGTAGACGAAATTGGCCGGCCCGATCTTGCGCATATCCGCGGCGAAATCACTGACGGCAGAGGTTCGCTCGGCCGCGTCCGGAGCCCCGTCGGCCCACAACGGCGCGAGCCTTTCGAGCAGGATACAGAAGGCCGCCTCGGAGTCCGTCGACCCGATCGGTCGGAACCGGTGGCCCGTATCTGCGAGCCTCCCCTCGACGCCCGGCAGCATCCCGTTGTGCGCAAAGCAGTGCAGCCGACCGCCGAGTTCGCGGGCGAAGGGTTGGGTATTGGCGAGCGAAATCTCGCCCTGCGTCGCGTGGCGAATATGGGCGATGGCGATGTGACTGCGAACGCCACGCGCGTTGGCGAACGCGAGCCAATCGCTGTCGGCCGCGGGCTCCGGCTCGCGCAGCACGCGGACATCATTCCCTTCGTAGAATGCCACGCCCCATCCATCAGCCAGATGGCTGCCGACTGCGCCGCGGCTCGCCAGAGTGCGCATCGACAGGCTGATCGTTGTCGGAATTCGGCTCGACATGGCGAAGAGCTCACACATTGCTTCCCTCAATTCATCCAAGCCATCGTATCGCATTTTTGGCTCACAGAGCCGAACGCAACACGCATAGCATGCGCGAGGATGCAGCGGGTCTATCATTCGATTCATTGCCGCGTTGATCGTAGCTCGGCGTGTCCCCTCTGCGTGCGACGGCAACCGGCTCAAACGAATGACTCGGATGGGCCGGCGATTGAGGCAGCGCCGCGAAGCACTCGGCGGTCCGTTGCGAGAATTGACCTAAGTCAGCGAAGCGGGGCTGGCGAGGCGCGATGCTGTGGCCCTCGACACACCGGAAGGCGTGGCAGTCAGCGTACGCGAGCAGACGTGACCCGATGCGCGAAGGCAGGGAGGACGCAATGAGCTTCAAAAAGATACTCATCGCCGTTGACGGCAGCGCCATCGCCGCGCGGGCGCTTGATGTCGCAGCCGACCTGGCGAGCGATCTGCGCGCGCATGCAGCTCTCGTTCACGCCGTCGATCCCGATTTGTTCGGCCGCGGCGTTGATATCGCGCCTCCGGAATTCGAAATGACGGCGCAGCAAGAAGGCCGAGCATTGCTGGCCGATGCGCGCGCCACCTTTTCTTGCGAGGTTTCCGTCCAGCAATTCATCGTTCAAGGTTCTCCCGGCGCGGAGATCGTCAAGACAGCAAACGAGTGGGGCGCGGACCTGATAGCAATCGGCAGCCACGGCCGAAGCGGCATTGGGCGGGCCTTCGTCGGAAGCGTGGCCGAATTCGTCATGCGCCATGCGCCCTGTCCCGTTCTCGTCGTACGCGCAAAAACTTGACGGACGTCTCGAACGCTACGTCGATCGGAAGCGCGCCGACGGGACTCTCTGGCGCCGAAGCAGCGCGCCGGCTCGCAGAGGTCGGGCCAAACGACGTGCCTGAGCACAAGGCGCATCCCCTCGCCGAGTTCGGGCGCAAATTCTGGGGACCGTCAGCGTGGATGATCGAACTCATCGTCCTCGTTTCGATGTTTCTCCACAAATGGACCGATTTCTGGGTCGGTCTCGGACTTCTGGCGATCAACGCGATTCTCAGTTGGGTGCAAGAGAGGCGGGCGGCCGCGGCTGTCTCGGCGCTGCGTAAGCAACTCCAGGTGACCGCGCGCGTGCTCCGGGACGGAGTGTGGCGGGCGATCCCTGCGCGCGAACTTGTCCCGGAAGACGTTATTCGCGTTCGTACAGGCGATTTCACGCCGGCGGACGCGGCGATAGCCAATGGATCGATAAAAATCGACCAGTCAGCCTTGACTGGAGAGTCTCAGCTTATCGCCAAGCGCGCGGCCGATGTTATCTATTCCGGGTCAATCGTTAGGGAAGGAGAGGCGACCGCAGAGGTCAGCGCGACCGGAATGGGTACCTACTTCGGGCGCACCACGCATCTCGTCGAAAGCGCGCGCCCCAAATTGCATGTCGAGCAGGTTATCGGACGGGTGGTGCGCTGGCTGTTCGGGATCGTCGGCATCCTCGTCGCTGTCACTGTCGGCGCGTCGCTGCTCCAGGGCGTCGACATTCTGGAAATCCTTCCGCTGTCGCTCGTGCTGCTCATGAGCGCGGTGCCCGTTGCGCTACCGGCCATGTTCACCGTGAGCATGGCGGTAGGATCGATGGAGTTGGCACGAAGCGGCGTGCTCGTCACACGACTGAGCGCGGCCGAAGACGCGGCGAACATGGACATCGTATGCGCCGACAAGACCGGCACGCTCACGGCGAACCGGCTTTCCTTTGCTGGAGCCGCCCCGCAGCCAGGATACTGCGACAATGACGTGCTGCGCGCCGGAGCGATCGCTTCGCAGGAGGCGGATCAGGACCCGATCGATCTCGCCTTTATTCGGGCTGCCAACGAACGCGGCGCGCTCGACCACAACACCATCGTCACCTCTTTCAAGCCCTTCTCGCCGCAGACGCGACGCACGGAGGCGGTCATTGAGCATGACGGTGCGCGCATCACGATTATCAAAGGCGCGCTTCGTACGATCGCGAGTTTGGCTGGTCTGGACGCCACCGCGATAGCTGCGCTCGAAGCCGACGCCATAGGGCAGGCGCATAAGGGGGTGCGGGTCCTCGCGGTCGCGCAGCGTGCAGGCGACGGGCCGTGGGCGTTTCTCGGGCTTGCGCTCTTCCAGGACGCGCCGCGGCCCGATTCGCGCAAGCTGATAGAGGAGCTTCGCGCGCTTGGGGTCTCTGTCAAGATGCTTACGGGCGACGCCCTTCCTGTCGCGCAGGCCATCGCGACGGAGCTAGGCCTCGGCGAAATTGAGCGCCGACCGACCGCACCCGAAGGCGAGGAGGCTTCCGATATACGCCTCGCGCGCGCGCTTGATGCGGCGGACGGCCTCGCCGAGGTCTTTCCGGAAGACAAATACAAGGTCGTGAAGTCGCTTCAGGTCGTTGGGCGCGTCGTCGGTATGACCGGAGACGGCGTCAATGACGCGCCAGCCCTTCGGCAGGCGGAGGTTGGCATCGCCGTGAGCGGTGCGACCGATATAGCGAAAGGCGCGGCGAGCGTCGTTCTGACGGCGGAAGGCCTCGGCGGCATCGTCGAGCTCGTCAAGAACGGGCGCGCTATTTATCAGCGCGTGCTGACCTGGATCATCAACAAGGTCAGCCGTACCGTTCTCAAGTCTGGTTTCGTGACCATCGCGTTTCTTGCGACAGGCAAGTTCGCAGTGTCCGCCTTGAGCATGATTTTGCTCGTTTTCATGACGGATTTCGTGAAAATCTCGCTTGCGACGGACCGGGTGCGGCCGTCGCGACAGCCTGAGACATGGAACATCGGGCCGCTCGTGCGACTCGGCGTCGTGCTGGGCATAGTGATGCTCGCCGAGGCCCTGGCGCTGTTGGCGTTTGGATGGCGTCGTTTCGATCTCGGCGCAAGTCCTGGCCACTTGCAGACGTTCGCCTTCGAGACGTTGCTTTTTTTCGCATTGTTCTCTGTAGTTTCTATCCGCGAAAGGCGCGCATTCTGGAGATCGCGGCCAAGCACGGTTCTTGGCTCCGCGGTCGCCGCCGACGCATTCGTGGCCATTCTTATCGCGCGGTTCGGTCTCGGCGAGCTTTCGCCAATCCCCTGGAGCGAGATCGCCCTCATTGTTGGCGTTGCTGCGATCTGTTGCCTCGGCGTCAACGACGCCGCGAAAGTCTTTTTGCCGAAATTGGTTGGAAGCGCGGTATGGGTCAGGAATGACGGCACAGTTATATCTTCTCGTTCCACGCTGAATTCGTAGCTTGTCAAGGCAATTGAGCTCAGAGGACAGTTGGATTTTGGATCTGCGCATTGAAAATGATTTTGCGGCGAATGCGTTTCTGATCGTCGTGAACCTGGAACGAATGAATTCGTGAGCCGCCTTCAGAATGGGCGGTAAATTCCTCGGGGATTTGAAATCATGGACATCATTTCTCTTCGTTTTGCATTGCAAGTTTCAGAATATTTGAGCTTCCGGGGCGCCGCCAAGTACATTGGCATTGGACAAGCCGCTCTGAGCAGACGCGTGCGCGCGTTGGAAGATGAGATCGGCGTGTCGATATTCGAAAGGCACCGTAGCGGTGTCAGAGCGACACTGGCTGGCCAGGAATTCTTATCGCGAGTTCGTGCGGCGCTCGGAGAATTGGACTACGCCGTCGAGCGCGCGAATATGGCCGGCCAGGCTGAGACCGGCAGGTTGCGGATTGGGTTCTTCCACTCCCTGGCGGCCGGAAAATTGCGCGATGTCCTCCTGAATTATCGGGCGCAGTGGCCGAGCGTGGTCCTCGAATTCCTCGAAGCCGATAACGAGACGCAAGTCGTGGCGCTTCGCGAGAGGCGGCTGGATGTCGGTTTCATCGTCGGTTTCGACAACATCACGGGTCTCGACCACGAGGTCGCCTGGACAGAGCAGGCATTTGTGGCGATGCCCGAACAGCATCCGCTTGCAAGGCGGAATGATGTTGCGCTGGGCGATCTCAAGGACGAAAGCTTTATAATGCGCACCCGCTTTGACGGGTCTGGCGCGTTGGGGTGGGTGGTGCGGTCCAGCGACACCATGGAGCCGTCCTCGCGCGTGACGACCCATACCGTATCGAGAGAGAGCTTGATCGCCTTGGTTGGGGCGGGATTCGGGCTGACTATTCTCGCGCAGTCAGCGACAGCGATCGCCGTCCCTGGCGTCGCATTTCGTCCGATCAAAGAACCGGCCGTCACGATTCCATTTCGGATGGTCTGGTCGGCGGAGAATGACAACCCGGCGCTGCGACGGTTTCTGAGCCATGTGAGGCTGCATATGGCTACAACGAAAAGCGACGGCGAAACGGACAACGGGGCGAAGTGATCGCTGCGACTTGAGGCAACGCCAATTGGCGCTGAGTTTGCTGAAGCGAGGAAGTCACTTCCGGTGCCTGGATTTCGAGAACGCTCGATCCGTCGCCATGAACCTCGTAAGCATAGGCACGATGAGCTTTGTCGGATCGGCAACGGCTTTCCCACTCTCGGCGGCAACAGCTTCTGCATAGGCCGAGAGATCTCGATGGACGGCCGCTGGTAATTCCAATGTCACCTTGACGGGCTTGTCGTCGGGGAGTGCTGCAATCTTCAGCTTGCTCACGTTCGCCTCCTCAGCTGCGATAGGGTTCGAGCACGAGGTC
This sequence comes from Hyphomicrobiales bacterium, assembly GCA_028868735.1. Taxonomy (GTDB): domain Bacteria; phylum Pseudomonadota; class Alphaproteobacteria; order Rhizobiales; family Beijerinckiaceae; genus JAJXWB01. The sequence goes on from JAGWTW010000099.1 coordinate 10,648, forward strand.
GCGATTGACGATCACGCGCACCGGAAACCCCGGCCGAATCGTCAGCGTCGGCTGGATGTTCAGATTGCGCCCGACGAGCTGCTGTCCCGTCTGATTGAAACTCTGCGAGCCGCCGCGCCGGATCGCCTGAATCAGACTGTTCTCGTTGCTGCCAACGCCGGCCTCCGACCCGACGCTGAGCAGCGTCGACAGAAGCGCCGCCTTGAAGAGCGCGCCCCAATGGTGGTCGACCTCGTCCTCGAGCCCGGAATAGCCGCTGGCGTCGGCGCCCTGCTGCCGCTCGAGCACGATCGAGCGCCCGTTCGGCATGATCAGGCGGGTCCAAACGAGCAAGACGCGGGATTGGCCGAAGGCGACCTGGCTATCGTAGGCGCCGACGAGCCGCGCCCCCTGCGGGATCAGAAGCAGGCGGCCAGTCGGGCTGTCATAGACATTCTCGGTCACCTGCGCCGTGATCTGGCCGGGCAGATCGGAGTGGATGCCGGTGATGAGTGCGGCCGGGATGATGGAGCCCGCCTGCACGACATTGCGCGACGCGGGTTTTTGGACCCGATCCGGGCTCGTCGTTCGGCGATCGACCGATGCATTGACGAAGGCGAGTTTTCGGTCCTGTCCGTTCTGGTTCGCATAGTCGTCGAGCCGTTGATCAGCCGTTGCACGTTCAGCGCCGACGGTCGACCCGAGTTCAGACGCCAGCGCTTGCCTGATATTGGTCGATGCAAACAAGCGGCTCACGCGCGCAGCCTCGCTTTCCTGCGCGCGTCGTTGCTCTTCCGGGTCGACAACAGGCGCCTGCGCGATCTGACCGCCCTGGGCGGCGAGAATCGGGCGCCCGAGGTCGCCGGGCAGTGGCGGCCCGAGCGGCGGGACCGGACGGGGAATGCCGGCATAGTCGCGCGGGAGGCCAGCAAGGCCATCGGCGGTCGTCTTGTGATCGGTCGAATAGAGTTCTTCCGCCGTGTGGCGGTTCCTCCTGTTCTGCAGCGCCCACAGCACGGCTGCGCTGATGACGATCAGCGCGATCGCCGTTCCTCCAGCAAGGACTTTTCGCGAGAGGCGGGTGATACGCGGTCGATCCGCGCGCAGGCGCAAGGAAGCCGCATTGTCCGGTCTGTTGTCGGCGCTCATGGCGATGGCCTCCCGTCTGTGCGCAGAATTCTGACTTTTTGCTGGCGATCGAATCCGAGACGCAGTTCCGCGGCGGCGAACAGACGATCGACGATCAGCACATTGCCGTAGGCGCGATAATTGACGAGCTCGGGCTTGCCGCCGGAACCCAGCACGAAGAGCGGGGGCATTTCGCCCTGAGAGATTCCGCCGGGGAATTCGACATAGACTTTTCGGCCGTCGTCATAGGCGACGAGCGGCCGCCAGGGCGGATCGTCGCCCTCAATTCGATAGCGCAATTGGCGGTGCGCGGGATCGGGCAGAACGGGCGCCAGCGGCGCAATTCTCGCACGCTCCGCGCGGTCAGTCGGATAGCTCCAGGCGATCGACGGCATATAGCGTTTTTCGCGCGAACGCAGTTCAAGGAGGTAGGTGCGGCGGTCGGTGTTGAGGACGAGATTGGTGTCGATGCCCGGCCGCGTCGGCTTGACGAGGATATGAACCCGTCGTGCATCGCCCGCGCCGCTTTCCGTATCCCCAATGACCCATCGGACTGTGTCACCGGCCGCCACGGGACCGGAGCCCGTGAGCTGTTCGCCCTGTTCGAGCGCGACATCGGTGATTTGTCCTGGCGAGGCGTAGACCTGATAGAGCGCGCCGGCGCTGAACGGATAGACCTGTACGGCATTGAAATAGCCGCCGCGCCGCGGCTGTACGCGGGCCGCGTCATTCGCGGCGTCAACGCGATCCTCAGGATCTCTGGCTTCCGAAGCGCCGGTCTTGCCACCAAGCGCCGGCTTCCAGGCCGGCGGAATGTGCAGGGGCTTTGGACGATCGTCGGCTGGCGTCGGCGGCGCAGGCAATGGCGGGACGCTGTCGTCATAGGCGATGTGCGGCGGTTCGAAACTCGAGCAGCCCGCGAGCACAAATGCGGAAAGTGACAGAAGCGGAGTTACGGTTCTAATGACGAGCCGAAGGGTCGCCGGGCGCGATGCGCAGGGGCCGGTTGAAACTGTTGTAGCCGAGGCGGATTCAAAATCTCGATTCACTGCCCAAGCTCCTTCGACCAATTGACGGCGTTGACGAACAGCCCGAGCGGGTTCTTGCGCAGGCGATCGGCTTCGTGCGGTGTCTGGACAACAACCGACAAAATTGCGGTCCAACGCTCGGTCGAGGCGAGCTGGGCGTTTTCGTAGCGGCGCTCGATCCAGGCGATGCGAAAGCTCTCGGGCGAAGCACGGATGACGGAGGAGACCTCGATCGTCACCTGCATCTTGCCGATCTTCGCGAATGGATCGGCATTGCGCGCGAAATCATTGAGCGCGAGGGCGCCGCGGTCGGTGACGAAGTCGTAGGCGCGCAACCAATCCTGGCGCAGCACGATCGGATCGGACGGAAGTCCGCGCACATCCTCGATGAAGCGCGCGAGATGGAAGGCGATCTGCGGATCGGTCGGCTGGTAATCGTAAGCTGCGGGCGCGACCGCCTGCGCCTGGCCGAGGCGATCGACCTGTACGATCCATGGCGTCACTGAGCCGCGGGCGGATTGCCAGAGGAGGCCGCCGGCAAGTCCCGTCGACAGCGCGAGGCAGCCGAAGGCCATGAGCCGCCAGTTCCTTGCCTGCACACGGGCCGAGCCGATGCGATCGTCCCAGACCTGCGCCGCCTTCTGATAGGGCGTCTCGGGTTCTGGCGTCCGGCCGTAGCGAATTGTCGCGCGTGTAAACATCAGTTCTTGCCCTCGGAGAGATCGACGGAAGCGCCGGAGGCGCCGTGCTCGGCGGAACGAACGGCGCGGGCGGCGGCGGAGACGCCGTGACCGACTGAATGGGAGCGTCGGAATCTTTGGGCCCAGGACGGCGGCGCATCGGAAATCGGCGCGCTACCGCCGCCCGTTGCAGCGCCGCCCGCAGAATCGCCGCCGGGGCCGATGAATGACGCGCCGCCGCTCCCCTTCCCGGCAGAACCGCCGCTGGAAGCCGCGACCGCGCCTGACATCGCCGACCCCGCGAGACGCGCGCTGCCAACGGCAAGGCCAGCGCCTGCGGCGACCATGCCGCCGGCGGCGACGCCAGCGCCAACTGCGGCGCCTGCGCCGAGCTGCGGGCCGCCGGAAACGAGCCCATTGGCGACGCCTGGTCCGAATATGCCGAGACCGAGGAGGGAGAGCGAGGCGAGCACGAGCGCCATGGCGTCGTCGATCGTTGGCTGCGCGCCGGTCGAGCCTTGTGTGAATTGCGAGAACAGCGTCGAGCCGATGCCGATGATGACGGCGAGCACCAGAACTTTGACGCCGGTCGCGATGACATGGCCGAGAACTTTTTCGGCGACGAATGCGGTCTTGTTGAACAGGCCGAAGGGAATGAGGACGAAGCCTGCGAGCGTCGTCAGCTTGAACTCGATGAGGGTGACGAAGAGCTGGATTGCCAGAATGAAGAAGGCGAGGAGGACGGTCAGCCAGGCGATGAAGAGGACGAAAATTTGCAAAAAGTTCTCGAAGAAGCTGACATAGCCCATGAGGCCGGAGATCGCTTCGAGGATGGGGCGGCCGGCGTCGAGTCCGACCTGCGCGATGCGGCCCGGCCGCAGAAAGTCAGCGGTCGATAAGGAAGTTCCGGACGCCTTGAGACCGAGGCCCGCAAAACTGTCGAAGACGATTTTTGCGAGATTGTTCCAGTTGCCGATGAGATAGGCGAAGACGCCGACGAACAGCGTGCGGCGGATCATGCGCGCGATCATGGAATTGTCGGGCGCGAGCATCCAGAAGAGCGACGCCAGCGTCATGTCGATCGCGAGCAGGGTCGCAGCCAGAAACCTGACCTCGCCGCCGAGCAAGCCGAAGCCTGAATCGATATAGGTCGTGAAGACCTCGAGAAAGCGGTCGATGACGCCCGTGCCGCCCATGTCAGTCGGTCCATCCGGAGTTGTTAGGCGGTGCGGCCGGCGCGATGCGGGAATCGGTCTTCGGCGACAGCGGGTTAGCCAGCAGAGCGGGATCGAGATCGAATTGCGCCTTCGGGCGGCCGTTCGACAGGAACCGCCTGCGGCTTTCGGCCCAGACATGACGGCAGCGTTCGAGCGCGGCGATATCGTCTGATGTGACCGACTTGCATTGCTTCAATATGGCGACGAGCCTGTCGTCGGTGAGCGCGACGGCTGGTGCCGGCGAATCATCCGTGTCCGTTTCCTCGCGCTGCGAAAGGATCGCCGCGGCGAAAGCCGTGATGACGACGGCCGCGATCGCGGCGATCCTGGTCGCCGTCCTCGGTGAGACCAGCGGCTCCATCAGTGGAACATCCTGATGTCGGTGGCCTGATAGCCCTGTCCTGGCGTCAGGAACCGCCTGATTTGTTCGCGCGCCTGGTCCTGAGCGGCGACGCGCTGTGCGGTTTCGAGGGATTGGGCGCGCCCCTGCGCGGCGACGGCGGCGGTGAGGTCGGCGAGCTGGCCCGCTTGCAGCGCGACGATCTGATTGCCGGCTTGCATCGCCTGGAGCGCGCCGGTCGCCGACTGGCTGGCGGATACGAGCGCCGACATCTGCGTTCTGTTGCTGTCGAGATTGCCGACGATCCCGGCCTGAACACGCATGGCGTCCTGCAGGCCCGCGACAGAATTCTGCCAGCGCGCCTGCGCATTGGCGACGAGCGCCTGACTGGATTGGCTGGCGGAAGCCGGCGCGTAGGTCGTCGAAAAGGCGCGGTCGATCTGTTGCACGTCGTAGGCGATGCGCTGGGCCTGCGAGAGGAGCTGTTGTGTCTTCTGGATGGATTGCTGGATCTGCTGCAGCGACGAATAAGGCAGGTTCGCGAGATTGCGCGCCTGATTGATCAGCATCTGCGCTTCGTTCTGAAGCGAGGTGATCTGGTTGGCGATCTGCTTCAACGAGTTCGCGGCAGTGACCACATTCTGCGCGTAGTTCGAGGGATCGAACACCAGAAATTGCGCGGACGCGGGAGCAGCGCAGACGATTGTGAGGGCGAGCGCGCTCGCCGTCGCGAGCCGACGGATGCGGTTCATGATTGAACTCCCTGAGTTTCGAGATGAGGAAAGAGCTCCGCCGCCCACGAAAGGCCGCGTGCGAGAAGCCAACCGGCGACGAATGCGTCTCGACCGTGATCGGCGAGGACGCGATCGATCAGGGCTTGGTCGGATTTCGAAGAAGCTGCGCAGAAGGCGAGCGCGACTTCGCTCAAGCCCAGTTCGAAGAGCCTGTTGCCGCGCCGCGACTGACAGTAGTAGTCGCGCTTCGGCGTCGCGCGGGCCAAAATCTCGATCTGTCGGTCATTGAGCCCGAACCGGCGATAGATCGCGGAGATCTGCGGCTCGATCGCGCGTTCGTTCGGCAGGAACAGCCGGGTCGGGCAGCTCTCGATAATGGCTGGGGCAATCGCCGAGCCGTCGATGTCGGACAGGGATTGGGTCGCGAAAACGACAGAGGCGTTTTTCTTACGCAGCGTCTTCAACCATTCGCGGATCTGACCGGAGAAGCCCTCGTCGTCGAGCGCAAGCCAGCCTTCGTCAATGATGAGGAAGGTCGGCCGGCCATCGAGCCGCGCCTCGATCCGATGAAAGAGATAGGAGAGGACGGCTGGCGCGGCGCTCGTGCCAATGAGCCCCTCGGTCTCGAACGCCTGGACATCGGCGGCGCCCAATCGTTCGGCCTCGGCGTCGAGCAGACGTCCGAAGGGGCCGCCGAGACAATAAGGCGCGAGCGCGCGTTTGAGCGCTTGCGATTGCAGGAGAACTGAAAGGCCGGTCAGCGTGCGCTCGGGCGTCGGCGCCGAGGCGAGCGAGGTCAGCGCAGACCACAAATGCTCCTTGGCTTCCGGCGTTACGTGAATCTTCTCGCGCGAAAGAATCGCGGCGGTCCATTCGGAGGCCCAGCCGCGTTCGCCGGGATCGTCGATCAGGGCCAGGGGCTGGAGGGCGACCCGTGCTGCGGCATCGGAGAGCGCGCCGCCGAGATCGTGCCAGTCTCCGCCCATGGCGAGCGTGGCCGCCCTGATCGATCCGCCGAAATCGAAAGCGAAGACCTGGGATTGTGCATAGCGTCGGAACTGCAGCGCCATCAGCGCGAGCAGTACGGATTTGCCGGCGCCGGTCGGTCCCACGACTAGGGTATGGCCGACGTCGCCGACATGCAGCGAGAAGCGAAAGGGCGTCGAACCCTCGGTTCGGCCGAAGAACAGCGGGGGCGCTCGAAAATGTGCATCCGCTTCGTCGCCCGCCCAGACCGCCGACAGCGGAATCATATGGGCGAGGTTCAGCGTCGACAGCGGCGGCTGGCGCACGTTGGCATAGGGGTGGCCGGGCAATGAGCCGAGCCAGGCGTCGACCGCGTTGACCGTCTCGGGCATGCAGGTGAAGTCACGACCCTGGATGACCTTTTCGACCAGACGAAGCTTTTCGTCTGATGTGCCGGGATCGGCGTCCCATACTGTCACGGTCGCCGTGACATAGGCCTCGCCGAACAGATCGGAGCCGAGTTCCTGAAGCGCCGCGTCGGCGTCGAGCGCCTTGTTGTTGGCGTCGGTGTCGAGGAGGGTCGAGGCCTCATTAGTCATGACCTCCTTCAGGATGGCCGCTACCGATTTGCGCTTGGCGAACCATTGACGACGGATTTTTGTGAGCAGCTTCACCGCGTCGGTCTTGTCGAGCATGATCGCGCGCGTCGACCAGCGGTACGGAAAGGCGAGCCGATTGAGTTCGTCGAGAATCCCGGGGGTGGTCACGGTCGGGAAGCCGACGATCGTGAGCACGCGCAGATGCGCCTGGCCCAACATCGGCTCGAGGCCGCCGGTCAGCGGCTCGTCCGCGATCAATGCGTCGAGATACATGGGCGTCTCGGGGACGCGAACGCGCTGATATCTCGTCGAGACGGTCGAATGCAGGTAGGTCAGCGTCTCCGGATCGTCGAGCCACGTGCATTCCGGCACGAAACCTTCGACGAGCTGCAGGATGCGGTCGGTGCGATCGAGAAAGCCGCGCAAAATCTCATGGGCGTCGGCGCCTTCGCCGCGCGCGCGACCCTCGTAGAGCAGGCGTTCCGCGCGCGCCGCGTCTTCGGCTGGCGGCAGGAACAGAAACGTCAAAAAATAGCTCGACTCGAAATGAGCGCCTTCTTCCTCGAATTGCGCCCTGCGCTCGGCGTCGACCATCGCCGAGGCCATCTCGGGAAAGTCCGAGGCAGGATAAGCGCCGGCGACGTGGCGCTGCGCCTCCACGAACAGCGCCCAACCCGAGCCGAGCCGCCGCAAGGCGTTGTTGAGGCGCGCCGCGACCGCGACGAGTTCGGCTGGCGCGGCGCTGTCGAGGTCCGGCCCCCGAAAGCGCGCCGTGCGCTGGAACGAGCCGTCCTTGTTCAGAACGACGCCATCAGCGACAAGCGCCGCCCACGGCAGAAAGTC
>JAGWTW010000191.1 GCA_028868735.1 Hyphomicrobiales bacterium
GCGCGTCGTTGCCGCCGTGGCCGAGCGAATAGAGCGAGGCCGAGCCGAATTGCAGGATCCGGAAATAGCGGTCGACCGCCATCGGCGTCGTCCGGACGAACATCCAGGAGACCGCCAGCACGAGCAGCAGCGCCAGGATGAAGCCCAGCAGCGGCGACCCGACGATGGCGACCACGGTGGTGTCCAGACCCCGCCACAGGATGGCGCCGAACCCGCCCTTGGCCCCGCCCGCGCCGACCAGACCGCCGATCAGCGCATGCGAGGAGCTCGAGGGGATGCCGCCCCACCAGGTGACGATGTTCCAGACGATCGCGCCCATCAGCGCGCCGAAAATCACATTGTCATCGATGACGTTGGTGTCGACGATGCCCGCGCCGACCGTTTTTGCGACATGCAGGCCGAAAAACAGGAAGGCGATGAAATTGAAGAACGCCGCCCAGCCGACGGCGTATTGCGGCCGCAGGACGCGCGTCGAGACGATCGTGGCGATGGAATTGGCCGCGTCGTGCAGCCCGTTCAGGAAGTCGAACAGGATCGCGACGATGATGAGGAAAACGACGATGGCGAGGCCGGTGTCCACGGGCCGGCCTCACATCTGCTCGATGACGACGTCGACGATGTGATTGGCTATGTCCTCGAGCCGGTCGACTACTTTTTCGAGGTGATCGTAGATTTCCGTGCCGACGACATAGGCCATGGGATCGGCATATCGATGGGCGAGGTAGAGCGCCTTGACGCCCTGGTCGTGCAATTCGTCGGCGCGCTCCTCGAGCTTGGTCATCTGCACGTTGAGGGCGGAGAGGCGGGCGCTGTTGTCGCGCAGGTCCTTGACGAGATCGACCATGCGGGCGGCGAGTTCGGCCCCCTCCACGATCACATCGGCCATTTCGATCATCATGGGCTCGAACGCCGACAGTTCGAACAGCTGGATCTTCTTGACCGTCCGCTGCATCTGGTCGATCGCGTCGTCGAGCGAGGTCGAGAGGCCCGATATGTCGGACCGGTCGAACGGCGTGATGAAGGTGCGCCGGACCGCCAGCAGCACCTCGCGGGCCACCGCGTCCGCCTCGTTCTCGAGCCGCGAGACTTCGGCGCAATGGCGCGCCATCTCGGGGCCGCCCTGGAAAACGGCGCGGAGTTCGACGGCCCCCTTCGACACCAGATCGGCGTGGCGGACGAACATGTCGAAGAACTTGTCCTCGCGCGGCATGAGCGCCTGAAACCAGCCGAGCATCGCGAATCCCCGGAATCGACGTGTGACAGAATTATGACATCTGCCTAAAGCGCCAGGGGGCGAAGGTCAAAGCCGCATTTGCCGAGGTTCGGCGGCGGCTTCCGTCCGGCGCGGATGCCGCTAGAATGTCGGACAAGATCAAGGGGGGAGGAAACGAATGTATCCTGGGGTCTACGCCTCCAAGCTCGCCGATCAGCCGGCGATCGTCATGGCCGCCTCGGGCGAGACGATCGCCTTTGGCGAACTGGAGGCGCGCGAGAACCGGCTCGCGCATCTTTTTCGCGCACGGGGTCTCGGGCGGCTCGACCATGTCGCCATTTTCATGGAGAACAACGCGCGCTACGTCGAATGTTGCGGAGCAAGCGAGCGCTCCGGGCTCTATTACACCTGCATCAACTCCTTTCTGACGCCGGAAGAACTCGCCTATATCGTCAACAATTGCGAGGCGCGCATCCTCATCACCTCGCAGGCCAAGCGCGAGGTCGCGCTCGCCGCCCTGAAGGATTGCCCCAGGGTCGAGCTCTGCATCGTCGTCGACGGCCCCGGCGAGGGCGAGCGGATCGTCAATCTCGAGGACGCCACGAAGGGCTTTCCGGCGACGCCGATCGCGGACGAGCGGCTCGGCACCGCCATGCTCTATTCCTCGGGCACGACCGGCCGCCCGAAGGGCATTCTGCGGCCATTGCCGGACCAGCCGCCGACGCAGCGGCTGCCGTTGTTCGATTTCCTCGACAAGCTGTGGGGCTATCGCGAGGGCATGATCTATCTGTCGCCGGCGCCGCTCTATCATTCGGCGCCGCAGGCCGCGGTCAATCTCGCGATCGCCAAGGGCGCCAAAGTCGTCATCATGGAGCGTTTCGATCCCGAGCATTACCTGCAGCTCGTCGAGAAATACAGGATCACGCATTCCCAGCTCGTGCCGACCATGTTCTCGCGCATGTTGAAACTGCCGGCGGACGTCAGGAAAAAGTACGATCTGTCCTCCCTCGAAGTGGTTGTGCACGCCGCCGCGCCCTGTCCGGCGCAAGTAAAGGAGCAGATGATCGATTGGTGGGGGCCGATCATCCACGAATATTACGGCGCGACCGAAGGCATGGGCTTTACTGCCTGCAACACGCCGGAATGGCTCGCCCATCGCGGCACCGTCGGCAAGCTGATGCTGGGCGACCTGCATGTGCTCGACGAGGAGATGAACCCGGTGCGCAAGGGCGAACCCGGCACGCTCTGGTTCAAATCCGGCACGCCCTTCGAATATTTCAACGATCCGGAGAAGACCAGGGAATCGCGTTCGGCCGACGGTTCGCTGAGCACGGTCGGCGACGTCGGTTATCTCGACGACGACGGCTACCTCTATCTGACGGATCGCGCGACGTTCATGATCATATCAGGCGGCGTGAACATCTATCCGCAGGAATGCGAAAATCTTCTGATCACGCATCCAAAAGTCTCCGACGCCGCCGTTTTCGGCGTTCCGAACGAGGATCTGGGCGAAGAAGTCAAAGCGGTCGTGCAGCCGATGCCCGGCGTCGCGGCGGGGCCGGCGCTCGCGCAGGAGCTGATTGCGTTCTGCAACGAGCATCTCGCGCGTCAGAAGGTGCCACGCTCCATCGATTTCGCCGACGAATTGCCGCGCTTGCCCACGGGCAAGCTCTACAAGCGCATTTTGCGCGACCGCTATTGGGGCAATCGCACGAGCCGGATCGTGTGAGCGAAGCATCGAAGCCTGATTGCGCGCGCCGCGCGCGCGGGGGAGGGGCAAAATGAGAAATCTGGCGGCGGCGGGAGCGGCTGTGCCGGCGCTCGCATTTTCGAACGCAGCGCAGGCGGACAAGAAATACGGTCCGCAAGGCGTCTCCGACACGGAAATCAGAATTGGCCAGACCATGCCCTACAGCGGTCCCGCTTCCGCCTACGGGATAGAGGGCAGGGCGGAAGCCGCCTATGCGCCGCTGAAGAAACTGCGGATCCAGACGTTCGACGGCGAAAAATGGACGCCGATCCGCGACGTGACCGTCAACTGAAGACAATGCTGGGAGAATATGATGCTCGGACTGATGCAGAACCGGCCCCTGCTGATCTCGAACATCGTCGATTATGTCGAGACCTGGCATCCGAAAACCGAGATCGTTTCACGCGATCCGCAAGGCGTCATACACCGCTCGAATTACGGTGAGGTCGTCGGGCGCGCGAAGCGGCTCGCCAGTGCGCTCGAAAAGCTCGGAACCAAGCATGGCGACCGCGTCGCGACGCTCGCCTGGAATTCCTGGCGCCATCTCGAACTCTACTACGGCGTCGCCTGTTCGGGCCGCGTGCTGCACACGGTCAATCCGCGGCTGTTCCAGGAGCAGCTCACCTACATCATGCATCACGCGGAAGATTCATATGTCTTTTTCGATCTCGATTTCGCCGGGCTCGTCGAACAGCTTGCGCCGCATTTGCCGCTGGTGAAAGGCTGGATCGCGCTTTGCGACGAAAAGGAGACGCCGAAGATCAACGTCCCGAATCTCATGTG
>JAGWTW010000100.1 GCA_028868735.1 Hyphomicrobiales bacterium
TTCCTACGAGCAGGACATGCAGGCGCGGCTTTCGAACGGTCTCGATTCGGCGACGCTTTCCGTCGCGATCGCCCGCACCAACGGGCAGACGTTGAGCGTCGGCGGCGTGTCGGGCGACGCAAGCCTGTCTGCGCAGGTCCAGCAAGCGCTGAATGCGGCGCTGGGCCCGGCGGTGACGCAAAACGTCACGACCACGGCGAGCGCGACGGTGGACGCCAGCGGCGCGATCGCGAGCAATGCGACGATCACCTATCCCACCAAATTCCTGAACATCTTCGGCGCGGGCACGCTCACGATCGGCGCGCATTCGCAAGTTGTCGTGCCCGCAGGACCGATCGAGGTCGCGCTGGCGCTCGATACGACGGGTTCGATGGCCGGCGCGAAGATCGCCGCGCTGCAAAGCGCTGCGACCTCTCTCACGAACACGCTGTTTTCGATCCCGAACGCAGCGAGATATGTGAAGGTCGGCGTCGTTCCCTTCACCGATTACGTGAATGTCGGTTTGGCCTATCAGGGCGCGAGTTGGCTTTCGAATTCGCAGAACTACACGGTTCCTGCGACCGGCAGTTGCACGACCGTTCCCAACATGGTGTGCACGTCGACGACGACGGTCAACACGACCTGCGTCAACGACGGCGTCTCCTCGCCCTGCTCCTATCAGAACTGCACGAACTGGGTTCAGCAGGGCACGACGCAATCCTGTCCGCAGGCGCAGACCTATACGTGGAACGGATGCGTCGGCTCGCGCAACTTCCCCGCCGACATCGCAGGCTCGACCGCCTATCCCGCGAGCGCGGGCTATACAGCCGACAAGGCCGACGGCTCGACGCAGGTGCCGGCGCTGCTCAACTATTGGTGCTCGACGCCGTTGCAGCGCCTGACGAGCGACCAGACCGCGGTGCAGACCGCGATCAACAATCTCACCGCGGGCGGCGAAACCTACATCGCGCCGGGACTGCTGTGGGGATGGCGGCTTTTGTCGCCCAACACGCCGTTCGCGGACGGCGCCGCCTACGGCCGGGCGAGCAAATATCTCATCCTGATGACGGACGGGTTCAACACGCATTCGCCGAACTATCCCGACCACGAAGGCGCCGACGCCGGAACGGTCGGCTGGACGACGGATACGGCCAACGCCAATTATCTGACGGCCGCCACATGCGACGCCATGAAGTCGACGGGGATCAAGGTATTCACGATCGCCTTCCAGGTCAGCGACCCCACCATCAAAGGCATTCTGCAGACCTGCGCGAGTTCGCCCTCGAACTATTACGATTCAGGCTCCATCGCCGCCCTGCAATCCGCTTTCGCGGCGATCGGCAGCACGATTACGGCGGTGCGTCTGGCGCGCTGAGGCGCAGGCGCGGCGCGACATTTCCATTATCGACACTGGACGCCCGACGGCGGCGAACCATCTTCCCTCGCGCTGGGGCCGCGTCGAAGCTGCAGAGCTTCAGAAGACCAGAGGAGCATCACATGTATGTCGATGGTCTGGTGATCGCCGTGCCGACGGCAAGGAAGACCGAGTTCCGCAAGCACGCCGAAACGATCGACGAGATCTTCAAGACGAACGGCGCGACGCGCGTCGTGGAATGCTGGGGCGACGAGGTGCCGGACGGAAAGGTCACGTCCTTTCCGATGGCCGTCAAGCGCAAGGACGATGAAACGGTCGTGTTCTCGTGGATCGAATGGCCTTCGAAAGAAACGCGCGACCGCGGGATGAAAAAAGCGATGGAGGATCCGCGCTTCTCGCCAAAGGAAAACCCGATGCCGTTCGACGGAATGCGAATGATTTTCGGCGGTTTCCAGCCGATCGTCGAAATCTGAAAAAAAATGGCGCTCCAGCGGAGCGCCATCGAGGGACCATGTGCGGTCCAAGTCGGCGCCTGCGGCGAAGCCGCAGACGCCCGGGAGGAGGTCAGTAATTGTAGGCGCGCTCGCCGTGCTCCGAGGTGTCGAGGCCTTCGCGCTCGGAGTCGGCGGGGACGCGCAGTCCGACGACCAGATCGACGATCTTGTAGAGGATCGCAGAGCCGACGCCCGACCAGACGAGGGTCGAGAGGACCGCCACGCACTGCGAGATGACCTGCTGGCCCATCGCATATGTGCCGACGTTGTTGCCCGCATAGTTGGTGTAGTCGGTGATGCCGACGCCGCCGAGCGCGGGGGCGACGAGGATGCCCGTGCCGATCGCGCCGATGATGCCGCCAACGCAGTGGACGCCGAAGACGTCTAGCGCGTCGTCGTAGCCGAACATGTTCTTCACCTTGGAGACGAAGAACAGGCAGGCCGGCGAGACGATCAGGCCGAGCACGATCGAACCCATCGGGCCGGCGTAGCCGGAGGCCGGCGTGACCGCGACGAGGCCGGCGACCGCGCCGGACGCCATGCCGAGCAGCGAGGGCTTGCCCTTCAGCATCCACTCGACCATCAGCCAGGAGAACGCCGCCGCGCAGGTCGCCACCATCGTGTTGACGAAGGCGAGCGCCGTCGTGCCGTTGGCCTCGAGGTTGGAGCCGGCGTTGAAGCCGAACCAGCCGACCCACAGCAGCGAGGCGCCGATCATCGTCATGGTGAGCGAGTGCGGCATCATGGCCTCGCGGGGATAGCCGATGCGCTTGCCGACCATGAGCGCGCCGACGAGGCCCGCGATGCCCGCGTTGATGTGCACGACCGTGCCGCCGGCGAAGTCGAGCGCGCCCGAGCCGTTCATCAGGAACTCGCCGATGCCCTTGCCCTGGTTGATCCAGCCGGCGGTGCCGATGAGATCGTCGAGCTTGCCCTGCGCGGCGGTCTTCGCCGCGGCGTCGGCGCCGGCGGCCGCGATGGCCTTGGCGGCATTGGCGATGTCGTCAGGCGCAGGCGTCGCCCAAACCCAGTGCGCGATCGGGAAATAGATCACCGTCACCCACAGGAAGACGAACAGCATCACGGCCGAGAACTTCATGCGCTCTGCGAAAGCGCCGACGATCAGCGCGGGCGTGATCATCGCGAAGGTCATCTGGAACACCATGTAGGCGAGTTCCGGAATGACGACGCCGTTCGAGAAGGTCGCCGAGGTCGCGTTGGCGTCGACGCCGTGCAGGAAGGCCTTGCCGAAGCCGCCGAGATAATAGCCGCCGGTGTCGCCGAGGGAGATCGAATAGCCGTAGAAGCACCACAGCAGGCCGACCATGGCGACGATCGCCATCACCTGCGTGAGGACCGACAGCATGTTCTTGGAGCGCACGAGACCGCCGTAGAACAGCGCGAGGCCGGGCACCGACATCATCAGCACGAGCGCCGAGGAGATCAGCATCCAGGCCGTGTCGCCCTTGTTGGGGACAGGCGCGGCGGCCGCGGGCGCCGCGGCTGCGGCAGGCGCCGCCGCCGGAGCGGTGGCCGCGGCCTGCGCGAAGACTTCCGTCGCGCCCAGTGCGACGACGGCCATGCCGAGGCCGAGCGCGATCGCCGTCCTCGATGTCAAAAACTTCTTCATTGGGGAGCTCCTGAGGGAAGGGACGGGCGTCACAGCGCTTCTTCGCCGGATTCGCCGGTGCGGATGCGGATCGCCTGGTCGAGCGGGGAGACGAAAATCTTGCCGTCGCCGATCTGGCCGGTGCGCGCGACCGACGAAATCGCGTCGATCACCGCCTGAACCTGATCCGCCGCGACCGCCAGTTCGATCTTCAGCTTGGGAAGGAAGCTGACCGCGTATTCCGCGCCGCGATAGATTTCCGTATGGCCCTTCTGCCGGCCGTAGCCCTTCACTTCGGTCACGGTGAGCCCGTGAACGCCGATCGAGGTCAGGGCGTCCCTGACCTCGTCCAATTTGAACGGCTTTATGATCGCCATTACTATTTTCATGTCGTCGCCTCGTGTTGCGCCCTGTCGCGCGCCTGGGAGCCGCCCGTCAGCCGGCGCGGCTTGATCCGGGCAACGATTAACAAGATGCGTGCCAAGCGCGGTCGCTGCCGGAAAACACCGGGATTCAAGGGCGCTACCGCGCTGCAGCAGGAGAATGTGCGATTTTCTGGGCGATCTGCCTAATAATTGGGCAGACCCTGCGGGTCGCTTATGCCAATCCGTTGGGCGCCGGGCCGCCGCACGCCCAGTCGAGCAGCTCGATCGTGTGCGCGACCGGCGTCTGCGTACCGGACGCGAGCTGGGTGATGCAGCCGATATTGCCCGCGGCGATCGCCTGCGGCTTCAGGCGGCCGATATTGCCGAGCTTCCTGTCGCGCAGGCGGGCGGCCAGATCCGGCTGCATGATGTTGTAGACGCCCGCCGAGCCGCAGCAGATGTGGCCTTCCGGCACGTCCTTCACCGCGAAACCGGCCTTGCGCAGCAGGTTTTTCGGCAGGTCCGTGATCTTCTGCGCGTGCTGCATCGAACAGGCCGAATGGTAAGCGAGCGTCAGCTTGCGCGGCGCGGAGGCCGTCCAGTCGAGCGTCGAGACATATTCGGTGATGTCCTTGGCGAGCGCCGATACCCGCGCGGCCTTCTCGGCGTAATGCGCGTCCCCGCGCAGCATGTAGCCGTAATCCTTCACGGTCGTGCCGCAGCCGGAGGCGGTGACGAGGATGGCGTCGAGGCCGCCGTCGTCGATCAGGCGATGCCAGGCGTCGACATTGGCGCGCACGAAATCGAGCGCCTCTTCTTCGCGGCCCATGTGATGCACGAGCGCGCCGCAGCAGCCTTCGCCCGGCGCGGGAACGACCTCGACGCCGCAACGCGCGAGAAATCTCCGCGCCGCCGCGTTGATGGAGGGTTTGAGCGGCGGCTGCGCGCAGCCCTCGAGAATGACGACGCGGCCGCGTTTCGGGCTCGCCACGACCGGCGTCTCGGCGATCGGCGCCGGCGTCGATTTCGGCGCGAGCGCGATCATAGCGGCAAGACGCGGCCCGATCTGCGGCACGAGACGCAGCAGCGGAACGAACGGCCGGCCGAGCGCTGCGCCGGCGAGCGCGAGGCGGAAGCGGTTCGGATAGGGCAGGACGAAGGCGAGCAACGCGCGAATGAACCGATCAGCCAGCGGGCGCGTGAACGTGTGTTCGATGTGGACGCGGGCATGATCGACGAGATGCATGTAGTGAACGCCCGACGGACATGTCGTCATGCAGGACAGGCAGGTGAGGCAACGGTCGATGTGCTTGACGACGTCGGCGGTCGCCGGCTTGTCGCCTTCCAGCATGTCCTTGATGAGATAGATTCTCCCGCGCGGACTATCGAGTTCGTCGCCGAGCAGCAGATAGGTCGGGCAGGTCGCGGTGCAGAATCCGCAATGCACGCAGGTGCGCAGGATCTTTTCCGAATCCCGCATCTGCGGGTCGGCCAGCGCAGCGAGTGTGAAATTTGTCTGCATAGGTGCGCGCCAGTCCTCAAACCGCCGATTGCCATGCCTTGATGGCCTCGAACGGATGAATCAACATGATGATGTTCAGCGTGAGATTGTCGCGGATCGCATAGCCCACGCCGAGCTCCATGGCCACGGCGAGCGCGACGGTGATGGCGACAGGCAGGTATCGCGCAAGCACGAAACCGGCGATCATGCAGCAGATGTCGCTCGTGGAATTGAGAACGCTGTCGCCGAAATAGTCGAGCGATATCGTCGCCGCCCGGTAGCGGTCGATGATGACGGGCGAATTCTCGACGACCTCCCACAGGCCCTCGATCGATGTGGCGACGATGAGCGCTGCGAAAAACCCGATGTCTCGGCCGGACAATTTGCTCGCCAGACGCGCCGCGCCGTAGAACAGAAAGCCGTGGATGATGTGCGAGAAAGAGTACCAGTCCGTGAGATGTTGCGAATTCTCGGAGGAATTGACGACGCCGTGCCACAGCTTCACGTATCCGCATTTGCAGATCAGCGGATGGCCCATCGCGTAGACGATCGTCTCCGCGCCGATGACGATGAGCGCGACCACCGCGATCGCGACCGTGGGCGCGCCAGTGCGCGGATTGGCTTCAGACGCCAGCATACATCCGGCCCGGATTGAGGATCCCGTCGGGATCGAAGCTCGCCTTTATGCCGCGCGTCAGCGTCATGACCGCGTCGGGCAGCGGCTGAAACACCTCCATGCGCGCACGCAATTCGTCCGGCGCGCGCACGAGCGTCGCATGTCCGCCACAGGCGGCGGTCGCCGCGCGAATATCCTTTGCGCGCGCGTCGCCGCCGGCGTCGACGGCGAGCCAGACGAGACCGCCGCCCCAGTCGAAGAAATGCGCGGCCTCGCCGCTTTTCCGCACGAGACGCACGAGATCCGCGCCGCGCGACGGCGCGGTCGACACCCGCCAGATCGCGCGCGGGTCGGGCGCGGCGAAGAAGGCGCAATCCCTGATGTCGCGCCAGAGCGCGCGCGTCTCCTCGTCGTAGAGGATCACGTCGCCGCCGACGATCTTGCGCAATTCGCCGATGCGATATTCGACCGAGGGTTTGAAATTCTCGACGCGCAACAAAGTGCGCGCATCGGGACCGCCGATTCCGGCCGGCAGGTGCGCGGCCCCGCTCACCTCGAACGGCGAGCCCAGCGCCTGCGACAGCGCCTGCACGGCGCGCTCGTCGTCGAGGTTGCGGATGACGAGCGTCGCGCTGGCTTCGGGCCGCGGCAGCACCTTGAAGGTCGCTTCCGCGAGAACGCCGAGCGTGCCGTGCGCGCCGCACGACAGTTTCACGAGATCGAGGCCGGTGACGTTCTTCATCACGCGGCCGCCGGTCTTGATCGCTTCGCCAGCGCCATTGACGAGCCGCAGCCCGATCAGGCTGTCGCGCGCGGCGCCGTGCGATATGCGGCGCGGCCCGGAAATGTTGCAGGCCGCGACTGCGCCGATGGTGGGCGCGCCGCTCGAACCGTAGAGACGGCGGTGATCGACCGGCTCGAACGGCAGCATCTGCCCGCGTTCCGCCAGCATGGCTTCGATCGACTCGACGGGAACGCCGCCTTGCGCGCAAAAAACCATTTCGCCGGGTTCGTAGAAGACGATGGCGTTCATCTTCGCGAGCGAGAGCGTGCGCTCGCTCTGCGCGGGGCGGCCGAGCGCCTTGCGCGTGCCGCCGCCCTCGATGGCGAGCGGCGTCTTCTTTTCGCGCGCGTCCGCGACGGCGGCGGCGATGTCGGATTCGCTGGTGGGAGAGAGAATCATGATCCGCTGTGCGCCGTAAGGCGTTTCGTGTCATTCTCGCGCAGGCGGGAACCAGTTCCCGACCGTCGCATGATGTGGGGACCGGATCCCCGCTTCGGATCGAAGTCGGCAACAGCCGACTTCGTAGCCCGCGGGGATGACGGCCCTGTGCGCCGCGTCGTCACGCCGCCCGGCCTGCGAGCGGAAAGACTTTCGCCGGATTGAGCAGCCAGCCCGGATCGAAGGCGGCGCGCACGCGCATCTGCTGGGCGAGATCGGCGGCGCTGTACTGATGCGGCATCAGATCGCGTTTCTCGACGCCGACGCCGTGTTCCCCCGTCAGACAGCCGCCGACGTCGACGCACAGCCGCAATACGTCCTCGCCCGCCTTCTCGGCCTTTTCCTGCTCGGCCGGATCGTTGACGTTGTACATGATGAGCGGATGCATGTTGCCGTCGCCGGCGTGGAACACATTGGCGACGCGCAGGCCGTATTTCTCGACGATCCTGTAGGTCTCGTTCAGCACGTGGCACAGCTGGCTCGTCGGCACGGTGCCGTCCATGCAGATGTAGTCGGCGACGCGGCCGGTGGCGCCGAAGGCCGATTTGCGGCCCTTCCAGATCAGCGCCGCTTCCATCGCGCTTTGCGATTCCTTCACGGTCTTCACGCCGTGCTGCTGCGCGATGGCGACGATCTTCTTCAATTGCGTCTCCATCTCGTCCTCGGAGCCTTCGACCTCGACGATCAGAAGCGCGCCGGCGTCGAGCGGGTAGCCCGCATGGGCGAAAGCCTCGCAGATTTCGATGGCGAGCTTGTCCATCATCTCCATGGCGACGGGAATGACGCCGTGGCCGATAATGTCGGCGACGCAGGCCGCCGCCGCCTCGCTCGTCTCGAAGCCGAAGAGAACGGGACGCGCGCCTTCCGCGGACCGCAGCAGGCGCACGGTCGCCTCGGTGACGATGCCGAGCTGGCCTTCGGACCCGGTGACGAGGCCGAGCAGGTCGTAGCCGCCGCTGTCCAGCCAGTCGCCGCCGATTTCGACGATGGTCCCGTCCATAAGAACCATCTTGACGCCGAGCAGATTGTTGGTGGTCACGCCGTATTTCAGACAATGCGCGCCGCCGGAATTCATGCCGATGTTGCCGCCGATCGTGCAGGCGAGCTGCGAGGAGGGATCGGGCGCGTAGAAGAAGCCGTCGGCCATGACAGCGTTGGAAATGCCGAGGTTGGTGACGCCCGCCTGCACGCGCGCGACCCGGTCGGCGTAGTCGATGTCGAGAATGCGCGCCATCTTGGAGACGCCGATGACGACGGCGTCCTCCTGCGGGATGGCGCCGCCCGACAGCGAGGTGCCGGCGCCGCGCGGCACGACCTTCACGCCGTGCGCATGGCACCAGGCGAGCACGCGGCTCGTCTCCTCGGTGGTGCGCGGCAGGACGACCGCGAGCGGCAGCCGGCGATAGGCGGTGAGCGCGTCCGTCTCGTAGGCGCGCCTCTCGTCGCGGCTCGTCACGAGGCATTCGGCCGGCACGAGCGCGGCGAGGCCGGCAATGATCTCGTCGCGCCGCGCGACGATGCGGGCATCGGGTTCGGGAAAGGCGATGGCCGACATTTTCTCGTTTCCTCGGTCCCGACGACATGCCGGTTGACGGCGGCGCGCGCGGCCCCCTAGATGTCCTGCAAACTAGCATGCAAGCAGAGGTTTGGGGAGGCTTTCGATGAACGAGGCGACGGCGCGGGGCAAAAGCGTCGGGCTCATGGCGACCTGCCTCGTCGACCTGTTCCGGCCGACTGTCGGCTTTGCGGCGGCCAAGCTGCTGGAGGACGCCGGCTGCACGGTCGACGTGCCGAGCCAGACCTGCTGCGGCCAGCCCGCCTACAATTCCGGCGACAAGGCGCACGCGCGCGCGCTTGCGTTGCAGATGATCGAGACGTTCGAGAAATACGATTACGTGGTGACGCCGTCGGGCTCCTGCGGCGGCACGATGATCAAGCATTATCCGGAAATGTTCGAGGGCGATCCCGAATTGCAGCGGCGCGCGCAGCGCTTTTCGGCGAAATGTTTCGAACTCGTCTCGTTCCTGACGGACGTGATGAAGATCGAGAAGGTCGCGTCCGCCTTTCCGCGCCGCGTGACCTATCACGATTCCTGCTCGGGCCTGCGCGAGCTCGGCGTGCAGGCGCAGCCGCGCAAGCTGCTTGCGACCGTGCAAGGGCTTGAACTGGTCGAGATGAAGGATTCCGACGTCTGCTGCGGTTTCGGCGGCACGTTCGCCGTCAAGTTCGGCGAGATTTCCGGCCAGATCGTCGAGCGCAAGACGCAGGACATTATCGCCAGCGAAGCCCCGGTCCTGCTCGCCGGCGATCTCGGCTGCCTGATGAACATGGCGGGCCGCCTGTCGCGCAAGGGACGCGAGATGGAGGTGCGGCATGTGGCGGAAGTGCTCGCCAACATGACGGACGAGGCGCCGCCGATCGGCGAACCGGCGGGAGTGGCGAGATGAGCAACTGCGCCCAGCGCCCCCTCCCTAGCCCTCCCCCGCTGACGCGGGAGAGGGGACGAGAGCCGACGTCGGCAATAATGTTGATCAAGCCACGCGACTTCTCCCTCTCCCGCGGAGCGGGGGAGGGTTGGGGAGGGGGCCACGCCGCATGAGCATCCACGCCAATCCCACCACGCCGCAGTTCAAGGAAAACGCGCACAAGGCGCTCGGCGATCCGCAATTGCAGGAGGCGATGGGCAAGCTGCGCGTCGGCTTCACAGCCGCGCGCCAGATGGCGATGGCGAAGCTGCCGGAATTCGAGGCGTTGCGCGATTCCGCCCGCGACATCAAAAACCATACGCTCGCCCATCTCGACCTCTACCTCGAGGCCTACGAGAAGAAGGTGACGGAGTCGGGCGGGCATGTGCATTTCGCCCGCACTGCCGAAGAAGCGCGCAAGGCGATCGTCGACATCTGCAAGGCGCGCGGCGCGAAGACCGTGACCAAGGGCAAGAGCATGGTCTCGGAAGAGATCGCGCTCAACGACGCGTTGCAGGAAGCCGGCGTCACGCCGGTCGAGACCGATCTCGGCGAATATATCATCCAGCTGCGCGGCGAAATCCCCTCGCACATCATCGCGCCGGCCGTGCATCTGACGAAGGATCAGGTCGAGAACGATTTCCGCCGCGGGCATACGCACCTGCCCGCCGACCGCGACCTGCGCGAGCCCACGCAGCTCCTGACGGAGGCGCGCGGCATATTGCGCGAGAAATTCCTCGCCGCCGACATCGGCATAACCGGCGCGAATTTCCTGATCGCGGAAACCGGCACGTCGATCATCGTGACGAACGAAGGCAACGGCGACCTCACGCAGATCCTGCCGAAATGCCACATCGTGATCGCCTCGATCGAAAAGATCACGCCGACGCTGGAGGACGTGTCGCAATTGCTGCGGGTGCTGGCGCGCTCGGCAACCGGCCAGGAAATGAGCGTCTACACGACGCTTTCGACCGGGCCGCGCCGTCCCGACGACGTCGACGGGCCGGAGGAATACCACGTCGTGCTGCTCGACAACGGCCGCTCGTCGATGATCGGCACGCAGTTCCAGGAGATGCTGCGCTGCATCCGCTGCGGCGCCTGCATGAACCATTGTCCGGTCTATCACGCGGTCGGCGGCCATGCTTACGGCTGGGTCTATCCCGGACCGATGGGCGCGGTGCTGACGCCCTCGCTGATCGGCGTGGAAAAGGGCGGGCAATTGCCGAACGCGTCCACCTTCTGCGGGCGATGCGAGAGCGTGTGTCCGATGCGCATTCCCCTGCCCGGCATGATGCGCCATTGGCGCGAACGCGAATTCGAGCGGCATCTGGCGCCGGCGGGCGTGCGCTATGGGCTCGGCGCCTGGGCGTTCTTCGCGAAGCGTCCGTCGCTCTATCGCGCCGCGACCCGCGTCGCGATGCACGTCATGGGCTATTACGCGCGCAAGACGGGGAAATTTCACGCCCTGCCGCTCGCCTCGGGCTGGACGGACTGGCGCGATTTCCCCGCGCCCGAGGGCGAGACGTTCCAGGCGAAATGGAAGCGCGAGAGGACCAGGAAATGAGCGCGGCCCGCGACGAAATCCTCGGCAACATCCGTCGCTCGCTGCGCGTCAACGGCGCGGAGGCGCCCCGCCGCGCCAATGTGGATTCGCGGCTCGCATCCGCGCCGCGCGGCGTCATACCGCAGCGCGGACAGCTCGACCGCAAGGGGCGCATCGACCTCTTCAAGCAGATGGCCAGCGCCGCCTTCGCCTCGGTCGCGATCGTGCAGAGCACGGGCGAAGTGCCGGCCGAAGCCGCGCGCTGGCTGCGCGACAACAACCTGCCGGCGACGCTGCGCAAGGGCGCCGACCTCAGGCTCGCCGCCATGCCCTGGCAGGAGACGGCGCTGGAAATCTCCGAAGGCCGCTCCGAGGGACGCGATCTCAACGCGATCTCGCACGCCTTCGCCGGCGTCGCGGAATCCGGCACGCTGATCATGACGTCGGGCCCCGAGAATCCGTCGACGCTCAACTTCCTGCCCGACAATCATATCGTCGTGCTGTCGGCGGGCGATCTCGACGGCGATTACGAAAGCGCCTTCGCCGGGGTGCGCGAGAAATTCGGCAAGGGGCAAATGCCGCGCACGGTCAACATGATCACCGGCCCCTCGCGCTCGGCCGACATCGCGCAGACCATGCTGCTCGGCGCGCACGGGCCGCGCAAACTGCACATCGTGATCGTAGACGAAGGCTGAGCGGCAACCTTTTGGCGCGGATCCACGTTTCACCTGCGGCAGGGAGACGTGCGATGGGCGAGGCCAGGATCAAGCGGCAAAAGGCGAAGGCGCGAAAGGCCGACGCC
This sequence comes from Hyphomicrobiales bacterium, assembly GCA_028868735.1. Lineage (GTDB taxonomy): Bacteria > Pseudomonadota > Alphaproteobacteria > Rhizobiales > Beijerinckiaceae > JAJXWB01. The sequence continues at coordinate 11,972 of JAGWTW010000100.1, forward strand.
GAGGCGAGGCTGGAGAAGAGCCTCGTCGACACCTTTCCCGCCAGCGACCCCTCGCAGGAGACGGCGCCCGGCGGCGGGATCACGTCGACCGAGCCGCCGCCGAAGGGGCAAAAAACGGGAAAGTGAATCCTTTCTCAATATTTCCGCCTCAAATTCAATTGGAATCGGCCGCGATTGCGGCATAAGACACGGGGGGGGGCCGCTCGCCGCCGCGTCGCCGGCCGCTTTCCGAAGGGCTTCGATCGTCCATCATGAGTTCGATTTTTCGTAAAGGCGCTCGCAGCGCGCTCATTTCATACGCAGTTCTGGCGATCGCGGCCGGGTCCGCCGCAGCCCAGACAATGGCGCCCGGACAAATGGGTCCTGCGCCCGGCGCCACGCCCGCGCCGCCGCCCGCCGCCGCCCCGGCCGCGCCTGCCGCGCCCGTGACACAGGCGCCCGCCATTCCGCTGCCCCTGCCCTCGCCCGGAATCGGGGCCGGAACGACGGCGCCGGCCGCGCCGGGCCAGGGCGCGACCGCCCAGCCGATGGCGCCGGGCGCGCCGATCGCGGTCGCAAAGCCGAAGCCCAAGCCCAAGCCGCCGATCCGCGAATGGGCGCTGTCCAGCGATCCCACGCCGTCCTTCCAGCCCGAAACCTTCTTCACAACCGCCAAGGCGTCGGAGCGCTACGCTTCGATCGCAGACGCCGGCGGCTGGCCGACGGTGCCTTCGGCCGTCGGCCCGGGCTCGCACGGGCCGGCGGTGGCGGCGCTGCGCAAGCGTCTCGAAGTCGAAGGCGATCCGGGCGAAGCGGTCGCGCCGGGCCAGGCGTGGGACGGCCAGCTCACCGCCGCCGTGAAACATTTCCAGATGCGCAACGGTCTGCGGGAGACCGGCAGCGTCTCCGGCGCGACGTTGCGCGCGATCAACGTACCCGCGCGCATCCGTTTCAAGCAGCTCGCGTCGTCGGCGCAGCGGCTGGCGGGCGTGAACTTTCCGTTCGGCGACCGCTATGTCGTCGTCAACATTCCTTCGGCCGCGGTCGAGTCGGTGGAGAACGGACATGTCGTGAAGCGCTACGTCGCCGTCGTCGGCGACGTCGAACACCAGTCGCCGGAGGTGAGCGCGCGCATCACCGCGATCAATCTCAATCCGACCTGGACCTTGCCGACCTCGATCATCAAGAACGAGATCATTCCGAAGATGCGCAGGGATCCGGGCTACCTCAGCCGCGCGAAGATCCGCATCCTCGACGGACGCGGCGCCGAAATCGACCCGCGCCAGGTGAACTGGTCGACCGAAAAGGCGACCAACTACACGTTGCGGCAGGATTCCGGGCGCGGCAACGCGCTGGGTTCGATCCGCATCCAGATGAACAACAAATACGCCGTGTACATGCACGACACGCCATCGAAGGGTTTCTTCGGCCGCGACTACCGTTTCCTGTCGCACGGCTGCGTGCGGGTGTCGGGCGTTTACGATCTGGCGGCGTGGCTGCTGCAAGGATCGGGCAACTATACTGCGACCGACCTGATGGCGACGATCGGCAAGGATCGTGAAGACCTGAAACTCGCAAGGCCGGTTCCGGTGATCTGGGTCTACATGACCGGCTGGGCGTCGGCCGACGGCGCCGTGCATTTCGCCGACGACGTCTATCAGGTGGACACGGTCGGGCTGCAGGCCGACGCACGCTGAGGCTTGCGCTTCGGCGCAAGCCTATCCATGCTCGCGAAAAGACAAGAGGGTTTCGCCGTGCGCCTCGTCCCGATCGCCATGTCTCTGCTCGCCGCGCTTGTCATAGCCGCGCCGGTCTCCGCAAAGTCGAAACACAGCCGCGCGCGCCGGCAAGCTGCGCCCGTGGCTGCGCCGATTGTGAACGTGTGCCGGCCGCTTTGCGCCGCCGACGTCACGCCCTGCGATCCGCCCGAGTTCAAGCGCGCGGACGGCCGCTGCGATTTCTCGCCCTACGGCGGCGCTGGCGGCGGATTCCGCTGAACGCGGCATATTTGCGCGACGACGCTTTCCGGCGCGCTGCGCCGACATATTTAGCCCGGCATGTATGCTCGAAGGAGTCAGGACATGCGCTTCGCTCTCGCTCTGGCGACGCTCGCCGCGGCCGGCTTCGCCGCGCCGCCGGCATTCGCCCAATATTATCATTATGGGCCGCCTGCCTATGAGGCGCCTTATTGGTATCGTCCCGGTCCGGTTTCCTATTGCAGGAAACTCTGTCCGCAGGATGTGACGCCCTGCGATCCGCCAGCGTTCAAGAAAGCCGACGGACGCTGCAACGGCGCTGTCGGCGGCTCGATCCGCTGAGCCGCCGCGCCTCGCCCCTGCAAAATCGCGTCGATCCGTTCGGCGCGATTTGCGCCGTGCGGGAACGCGGCGAAATGTACGGCAATCGCGGCGGCAGATTTCATCGCGACGACAGGACGCTCGGCGCCGCGCGCTGGAAGTCGAAGCAATGGATCGTGTGCGTCCTGGATTTCAAGGGACGACGCAACGACGTCTTCGGCAAGCGCTACACCGATCTGTTTTTCGTCGACGAGCCGACGGCCTTCGCCGCAGGCCACCGCCCCTGCTTCTATTGCCGGCGCGCGGCGGCGCTCGCGTTCGTGCGCGCGGTCGGCGATCCGGAACTCGTTCGCGCACAGAAGCTCGACGCGCGGCTCGACGGCGAACGGCGCGTGGGACGCGACAAGCGGCTGCACGAAGCCGGTCTCGACGATCTGCCGGATGGCGCGATGTTCCTCAAGGATGCGCGCGCCTTCGCGGTGAAAGGCGACCGCATTCTCGAATGGTCGTTTTCCGGTTATCGCGCCGCGCAGGCGCGGCCGAAGGGCGTGGTGGTCGATGCGCTCACCCCGCCGACGATCCTGCGCGCGCTCGGCAACGGCTACGCGCCGCAATGGCATTCCAGCGCGCGCGGCTGACGGCAGATGGTTTTCGAACGCTGTTCGAGCGACGGCGTCCCGGGTTGACGGACGCGCGGGTTTCGGACCGATTTCGGTCATTGCGAGGAGCGCGAACCGCAGCGTGGCGATCCAGAGCCGGCGCTGCTTCGCTCGCATGGAAATTCGTCGGCTCCCCCGTTCCCGCCGTCCGCCTCTCGAACCCAGCCCGGCCCCGCAAGCGGCCTTGCGCCGGCCGTCCGGGCGCGCCCCGCCTTGTCGTTTTCGCCATCGCCCCCACATGCCGTAGCATCCGGATCATCTTGCCCGAGCCCGCCATGACCGCGCCCGCATCGACCGCCGAATCCCTCCGCCTCGTCGCCTTCGATACCGACGATCTCTCGGTCGTCTCTGCGCATCTCCAGGACGCGCTGGTTCGGGTCGGCGACATGGCCTGGCTGCCGGAACAGGACCGGTTCGCGCTCGTGGTTTCGCGCTTCGACTGGATCGCCGCCGCCGAAGAGCGCTGCGAGCGGGCGACGGCGGGCCTCTATTTCGACCGCGTGCGCCGCGCCCAGCAAACCGGCGTTCCGCAGACGACTCCCAACGTCATCCTCGAACTGCTCGCCATTTCTTTCGAACCGACGGAGGCGCCGGCCGGGCGGGTGACCCTGACCTTCTGCGGGGGCGCGGCCATCCGGCTCGACGTCGAATGCCTCGAGGCCTGCGTGCGCGACCTCGGACCCCGCTGGACGGCCAAATGCCGGCCGGGCCACGCGCTTGACGCCGAGGCCGCGCCTCGGTCATGACCAGCCGCTGATATTGCCGGCAGGGCCGACTCGGGAGGACCGGGCGCGCCCGGCCATCCCGGAGACCCGACCATGCCCCAGCGGCTCGATGCGGCGGCCGCCGACTTTCCCGCACGCTTCGATGCGTTGCTGGCGCAGAAGCGCGAGGTCTCGGAGGACGTCGACGCCGCCGCGCGCAAGATCATCGACGACGTGATCGCAAGGGGCGATTCCGCGCTCGTGGACCTGTCGAAGAAATTCGACCGGATTGATCTTTCCGCGCGCGGTATAGCCATTTCGAAGGACGAGATCGTCGCGGCGACGGCGGCTTGCGCGAAGGAAGCGCTGGCCGCGCTCGACGTCGCGCATGCGCGCATCGCAGCCTTCCACGAACGCCAGAAGCCGGCCGACCTGCGCTTTACGGACGCTGTCGGCGTGGAACTCGGCTGGCGCTGGACGCCGGTGGAGGCGGTCGGGCTCTACGTGCCGGGCGGCACGGCCTCCTATCCCTCTTCCGTGCTGATGAACGCCGTGCCGGCCAAGGTCGCCGGCGTACCGCGCATCGTCATGGTCGTTCCGACGCCGGACGGCGAGATCGACCCGCTCGTGCTGGCGGCCGCCCACCGCGCCGGCGTCGACGAAATCTACCGCATCGGCGGCGCGCAGGCGGTCGCGGCGCTCGCCTATGGAACGAAGACGATCCGCCCGGTCGCGAAAATCGTCGGCCCCGGCAACGCCTATGTCGCGGCGGCCAAGCGCCGCGTGTTCGGGCGGGTCGGGATCGACATGATCGCAGGCCCTTCGGAGGTGTTGATCCTCGCCGACGGTTCGGCCAATCCCGACTGGATCGCCGCCGACCTGCTCGCGCAGGCCGAGCACGACGCCGCCGCGCAGAGCATTCTCGTCACCGACGACGCGGCGCTCGCGGACGCCGTCGAACGCGCGGTCGAGGCGCAACTTTCCACCCTGCCGCGTGAAAAGATCGCGCGGGCGAGCTGGAACGAATTCGGCGCCATCGTGCTGGTGAAGACGCTTGCGGACGCGGTCCCGCTCGCCGACCGCATCGCCGCCGAACATCTGGAGATCATGGCCGAGGACGCCGAAGCGCTTGCGGCGCAGGTGAAAAACGCCGGCGCGATCTTCATCGGCGACCATACGCCCGAAGCGATCGGCGATTATGTCGGCGGCTCCAACCATGTGTTGCCGACCGCGCGCTCGGCGCGGTTCTCCTCCGGCCTCGGCGTGCTCGATTTCATGAAGCGCACGTCCATCCTGAAATGCTCGGCCGATGCGCTCGCCGTCCTGGGTCCATCGGCGATCGCGCTCGGCCGCGCAGAACGGCTCGACGCGCATGCGCGCTCGGTGGCGATCCGTCTCAACGGGAGGCCCGCATGACGGCCCAGAACAAGAAGCTCGTCGCCGTCACGCTCGACGAAGCCTCGATCGGCCGCGGCACGCCCGATCAGGAGCACGAGCGCGAGATCGCGATCTACGATCTGATCGAGGAGAACATCTTCGCGCTGCCGGGCCATGACGGCGGGCCCTATTCGCTCGTCATTGCGCTGCACGAGGCCAAGCTCGCCTTCGACATCCGCGACGGCGACGGCGGCACGGTGGTCACGCACATTCTGTCGCTCACGCCCTTCCGCCGCATCCTCAAGGACTATTTCATGGTCTGCGAGAGCTACTACGCGGCGATCCGCACGGCGACGCCAGCGCAGATCGAGGCGATCGACATGGGCCGGCGCGGCCTGCACAACGAGGGCGCGCAACTGCTGGCCGAGCGCCTGAAGGGCAAGGTCGAATGCGACATGGATACGTCGCGCCGCCTCTTCACCCTCGTCACCGCCCTGCACTGGAAGGGCTGAGGCCGCGTGTTGCGCGCCTGTCGAGCATGTCCCGCAGAGGTCGCAGACTTTTGCAAGACGGATATGCGCTCTAAAGCGCCCGGAGGCTGACGATGGAGAGCGGCCGCCGCCCGCAATCCATTCTGTTCTGCTGCACCTTCAACGCCGTTCGTTCGCCGATGGCGGAGGCGATCGCGCGCTATTACTATGGCCGTGAAATCTACTTCGCGTCCGCCGGCGTGAAGGAAGGCGAACTCGACCCCTTCGCCGTCGCCGCGATGGACGACATCGGCATCGACATTCACAAGTTCAAACCCCAC
>JAGWTW010000192.1 GCA_028868735.1 Hyphomicrobiales bacterium
CCGACCTATGTCGAACTGAAGCTCGCCGACATCGAGAAATTGTTCGGCCGGCGCTGAGAAATGGCATAGCCCTAGCCGAAGCCGCGCAACGCGCTATTTTTCTTTCCCACGCTCACACCAGGAGAAACCAATGGTCGACAAGATCAAGCCGCTGTTCACCGCCGTCGCCACCGCCACCGGCGGACGCAACGGGCATACGGAGGCGGCCGACGGTTCGGTGCGCGCCGATCTGTCGGTGCCGAAGGAAATGGGCGGCCCCGGCAAGCCCGGAACGTCGACCCCCGAACATCTGTTCGCCGCCGGTTACGCCGCCTGTTTCGGCGGCGCCCTCGATTTCATCGCCAAGTCGCACAAGAAGGACGCGACCAAGGCGAAGATCACCTGCCACGTCTCGATCGGTCCGCGCGAAGGCGGCGGCTTCGGGCTCGCGGTGAAGATGCACGTCGAAGACAAGAGCATGCCGCAGGCCGAGCTCGCCGCGCTGGTGAAGGAAGCGCACGAGAAGATCTGCCCTTACTCGCACGCGACACGCGGCAATGTGGACGTGCAACTGGAAGTGGCAGGCGCCTAGCTTTACAATTCGAAACCCCGGATTTACGATTCACGTCGGCTAGAATGCGCGGGCCCTGGAGCCGGGCCTGCGCGTCGGTTTTTCCGTTTCGAACGGCTGCGACGGAAGCGGCTGCGCGCAAGCGGATCGACCGAGAACGGTTTCGACAAATGTCTGCGTTGTGGGGGCGCGCGGGCCATCCGATTCCGCACAAGACATATTGCGTTCAACTGGCGCGCCTATTGAACGGACGCTCATGACGCCTTGCGCCGTGGCGAAAGCGTTGCCTTGAGGTTTTCGGGATATTCGATGTACGGCGGTCTTCACGCTCAGCCAGAATGGTTTTTCCTCGGGGTTCGCGACCCCCGACTGACCCTGTCCGGATTCTCCGGTCAGGAGCGCGACGGCCGCTGGTCGGACGGCGAAACGTGCAGCGTCGAATTTCCGGTTCGGTCGACGGCGCCATGCCTGATCGTCGTGCTGCATTCTTCCTGCTTCGTGCACAAGACGCTGCTTCCCTCCCAACGCGTGCACGTCTCGGCGAACGACCGAAGCCTCAGCAAGTGGACGATCACGGACGGCCGATCGCGCCGGCGCATTCTCGGCGTCGACCGGTCGCAGATGGAGCCGTTCGACAGACTGACCATCAAACTCACCCTGCCCGACAGCGCGAGACCGAGCGAGATCGGGCTCAACGCGGACGGACGGAAGCTCGGCATTTTTCTGTCGCAGATCGAGGCGATCGGCGTCGACCGGCTGCCGTCCCCGCGCGCACGCTGCTGGACAGCCGGCAATCGCACGGTCGGCTTCGAAGCCTCGAAGACCTGCGACGATTATCTGCTCAACGGTTTCTGGGACGCCTATGTCAAAGGCCCGAAAGTGCTCGACATCGGGTTCAAGGGCTATTCGGACGGCGTGAAGCCCATTCTCGAAGGCGCGATCGGAGTCGATCTGGACTATCCCGGCTACGACGGCCACACGCTGCCCTTTCCGGACAATAGTCAGGACGCGGTGTTTTCGAGCCATTGTCTCGAGCATATTCCCGATCCGTTGATCGTGATGCGCGACTGGCACCGCGTGACCAAGGTCGGCGGACACATCATCATCGCGGTTCCCAGCATGCATCTCTACGAACGGCGCAAGCGTCCGCCGTCGCGTCTGTCCGGCGAGCATTGGCGATTTTACTCGCCGGGCGCGCTGCTGGCGGAACTCGAGTCCGCGCTCGAGCCCGGCTCGTACCGCGTGCGCAGCGTCATCGAAAACGACAGGGACTATGATTACGACCTGCCGCCGGAAGAACATCCACGCGGCTGTTACGAGATCGTCGCGGTGATCGAGAAGACCCGGCCTGCGCGCCGGGCGCTCGCCTAGACGGCGGACGCGCGCATGCTCTCTGCCGGAGATTACGAAGGTCTTTATCCCGCGCCGCGAAGGTTCATTCTCAATGCGAAGAAATCCGCATTGGGCCTCTCGGGATTTTCCGGGCCGGAGGCGACGGGGCGCTGGACCAACGGGCCGCGGGCGCAGGTCGAAATCCCCGTCGAAACGACCGCGCAATGTCTGATCCTCGTTCTGCATTTCGGCTGTTTCATCGACGAAGAGCGCGCGCCCTCGCAACGCGTGCGCGTGTCGGCGAACGGACGTCTGATGCAGGAATGGACGGTCGAGGAATGTGCGCTTCGCAAGAGGATCGTGGGCGTCGATCGCGCGACGCTGCCGCCTTTCAAAACGCTGAAGCTCGACTTCGAGCTGCCGGACTACGCCGCGCCCGGCCGCGCCGGCGCCGGCAGGGACACACGAAAGCGCGGCCTGTGTCTCGCGGAAATCGAGCTGACCGGCGCGGACGCGCTGCCGCCGTCCTCGGACCGGTGCTGGTCGGCCGGCGTCAGCCTCCGCGGCGGTGCGGGCCTGGCGTGGGACAGACTCGCGCTCGACGGATTCTGGGACAGATTCGCAGGTGGACCGAACATCCTCGAATTGTGCTCGGCCGAGGCGAGCAGAGGCCTTGGCCCCCTGTTCGAGAACGCCACGCGGCTCGATCCCGCCGCTTCGGGGCGCGGCGGCGGCGCCCTGCCCCTGCCCGACGACGGCCAGGACCTCGTGTTTTCCCGCCATTGCCTCGAAGACGCGCCAGATCCGCTCGCCGCCATCCGCGAATGGAGCCGGGTTACGCGGATCGGCGGCCATGTCATTGCGGCCGTATCGGGCTTGCGCCTTCCGAACCGAGGCAAAGCTCCCGCGCCCGTCGCGCATCGACGCTTCTATTCGGCGGGTGCGCTCGCGGCCGCGTTCGAGGCGGCGCTCGAGCCGAACACGTACCGCCTGCGCCACCTGGCCGAACTCGAGAACAGCGACCGGACGGACCCGGACGTCGGGGACATCTACGACATCCTGATGGTCGTCGAGAAAATCCGGCAGCCCTGGTGGCGGCTCGACTGAGGCCGAACCGGCCGGCGCGGCGCGCCGTCGCCGGCGCCGCAATCCCCTCAAATCCGTTCACCCTCCCCCGCATTTGAACGTGCGCGGCGCGCTTGCGCCTGCTAGACACGCCTCCGAAACGACGGGGCGAAGCCGTGGCGGGTAAGAACGGGAAGAACGGGGCGCAGACGGGCGGGGAAACCCTGCTCGGCCATCTCGTCGCGTCCGGCTACCGGCGCGCCGAGCCCGCGATCCTGCAGCCGGCGACCGTCTATCTCGACCAGCTCGGCGAGGATATGCGCGGGCGGCTGTACCTGACGACGGACGCAGCCGGCGCGGAACTGTGCCTTCGGCCCGAATTCACCCTGCCCGTGAGCCAGGCCTATCTCGCCTCGCCCGCGGCCGGCCGCACCGCCGGCTTTTCCTATCTCGGCCCCGTCTTCCGGTTCCGGCCGGACGCGCCCGGCGAATTCCTGCAGGCGGGCCTCGAAAGCTTCGGCCGCAAGGACAAGGAGGCGGCCGACGCCGAAATCCTGTCGCTGTCGCTCGAGGCCGCCGCCAAGGCCGGCCGCGGCGACCTTCAGGTGACGATCGGCGATACGGGCCTGTTCGCGAAATTCCTGGACTCGCTGGCGCTGCCGGCGACCTGGCTGCGCCGCATCCGGCGCGGTCTCGCGCAGGGCGCGACGCTCGAGGCCATTCTCGCGACGCCGCCCGCCACCGGCGGCGACGATCAT
>JAGWTW010000101.1 GCA_028868735.1 Hyphomicrobiales bacterium
ACGAGCTTCTCGCCGAAATTTTCGCCTCCACCGTCGCGCATCGCGGCGGCCATATGGCGATGACGACGCTGGAGCGGCGTTTCACCTATGCGGAAGTGGACGCCCAGGCGACGGCGATCGCCCGCGCCCTGCTCGCACGCGGCGTTCGCCCCGGCGATGTCGTCGGGCTCTGGATGGCCCGCGGCCCGGAACTGCTGATCGGCCAGATCGCGATCGCAAAGACGGGCGCGGCGTGGCTGCCGTTCGATGCGGACGCCCCGCTCGACCGCATCGCGGTCTGCCTCACGGACGCGGAGGCCAAGGGCCTGCTGACTTCAGCCGAATTCGCGCTGAAGGCCGAGGGCCACATGCCCTGCGCAATCCTGATCGACGAGGCGATCGTCGATCCGAAGGACACGAGCGCCGTCAGCGCACGCGCGTTGGGCGCGACGCCCGACCATCCCGCCTACATGATCTATACCTCGGGCTCGACGGGCACGCCGAAAGGCATCGTCATCACCGGGCGCAACATCTGCCATTACCTGCGGTCGGCGAACGAAATCTACGGCGTCACGTCGCACGACGTCGTGTTCCAGGGCGCATCCGTCGCCTTCGACCTGTCGATGGAGGAAATCTGGATTCCCTATCTCGTCGGCGCGACCCTGTTCGTCGCGACGCCGCAGATCATGGGCGAAGCCGACAAGCTGCCGGACATACTGGACGACGCCGGCGTGACCGTGCTCGACACCGTCCCGACGCTGCTCGCCATGATGCCGAAGGACGCGCCGAAACTGCGCATCATCATCCTCGGCGGCGAGGCGTGTCCCCCTTCGGTGGCTGCGCGCTGGTGCAAGCCCGGGCGGACGATCTTCAATTCCTACGGCCCGACCGAAGCGACGGTCGTGGCGACCGTCGCCGAAGTGCGCCCGGATACGCCGGTTACGATCGGCGGACCGATCCCCAATTACACGGCCTATGTCTGCGACGACGCGACCAATCTGCTCGATCGCGGCGTCGAGGGCGAGCTGCTGATCGGCGGTCCCGGCGTCGCGCGCGGCTATCTGAAGCGCGATGAACTGACAGCCGAGAAATTCATCCGCAATCCGTTCTCCTCGAACGCCAACGATCCGATCCTCTATCGATCCGGCGACGCCGTCGTGATGGACGAAGACGGCAATATCGGATTCCGCGGGCGCATCGACGACCAGGTGAAGATCCGCGGCTTCCGCGTCGAGCTCGGCGAGATCGAGGCGAAGCTGTCGCAGCTTCCAGGCGTTTCGCAGGCCGCCGTCGTCCTGCGCGCCGTCGACGGCATCGACGAACTCGTCGCGTTTCTGGTCGCGCACAAAGGCGCGGACATCGAGCCGAAGCATCTGCGCAGCGAGCTGCGCGCGAATCTGCCGGCCTACATGGTGCCGGGGCGCTACGAAACGATGGACAGCCTGCCGAAGCTGCCGTCGGGCAAGGTCAACCGAAATCTCCTCAAGAAGGTCGAGCTCACAGCCGCCGCGCCCGTCGAGGAGCAGGAGGAGCCGCGCACCGAGACGGAGGCAGCGCTGCTGGCCGCGGCGAAACGCGCGCTGCCGCCGCAATCCATTCCGTTTGACGCCGATTTCTTCACCGACCTCGGCGGCCATTCGCTGCTCGCGGCCCGCTTTGTGTCCGCCGTGCGCGAGATTCCACGCCTCGCCGGCGTCACGTTGCAGGACGTCTATGCGCAGCGCACGCTGCGCGCGCTGGCCACACATCTCGACGGCAAGGCGGAAGCGAGCGGCCCCCCGCGCGACCTCTCGTTCGAGCCGCCGCCGCTGCTGCGTCGTTTCTTCTGCGGGCTCGGTCAGGCGATCGCGCTGCCGATCATCCTGTCGCTGATGACGGCGCAATGGCTCGGCGTGTTCGTCAGCTACATGCTGCTGACCGATCCCGACGCGTCGATCTGGGCGGAAATGATCGCGCTGCTCGGCGTCTACGTCTGCATCAACATTGCGACGATCGCGATCTCGATCGCCGCCAAATGGATTTTGCTCGGCCGGACCAAACCAGGGCGCTATCCGCTCTGGGGCTGGTATTATTACCGCTGGTGGCTGGCGCAGCGCTTCTTGGCGCTGACGCATATGAAATGGTTCCAGGCTTCGCCGATCATGCGCCTCTACCTCTCGGCGCTCGGCGCGAAGATCGGCGACGACGCCATCATCAGCGAACTCGAGGCAGGCGCCATCGATCTGGTGACGATCGGCGCCGGCGCGAGCCTCGGTACGAAGATGAAGCTCGCCAATGCGCGCGTCGTCGGCGACCAGCTCATCATCGGCCGCATCGACATCGGCGCCGACGCTTATATCGGCACGTCCTGCGTGATCGAGGACGACACGGTCATCGGCGAAGGCGCAGAGGTGCGCGACCTCACCTCGGTCGCGTCCGGCGCGCGCATTGCGCCGCACGAAATCTGGGACGGTTCGCCGGCGCGGAAGGTCGGGCTGGTCGACGCGGGCGAACTGCCGGACCCGCCGCACGCGAGCGCGCTGCGCCGCGCGGCGCAAACCTTCGTCTACACCGTGCTCCTGCTCGTTATCCCGCCTCTCGGACTTCTGCCGATTTTCCCGGCGTTCTGGGTGTTCGACCGGATGGATTCCTGGCTCGGCATCCTCGACCGCACGCTCTATCTGGAAGCAATCCCGCTGTTCGCCTGGCCGACCGCCTTCGTGCTGGTGCTGCTTACGGTCGGCCTGCTCGTGGTCGTGCGCTGGCTCGTGCTGCCGCGCGTGAAAGCCGGCAGCTATTCGATCCACTCCTGGTTCTACATTCGCAAATGGGCGGTGTCGCTGGCGACCGAAATCACGTTGGAGACGCTGTCGTCTCTGTTCGCGACGATCTACATGCGCACGTGGTATCGCATGATGGGCGCGCGGATCGGCAAGGATTCGGAAATCTCGACCAACATTTCCGGTCGCTACGACATCGTCGACATCGGCGACAAATGCTTCATCGCCGACGAAGTCATTCTCGGCGACGAGGACATCCGGCGCGGCTGGATGCACCTGGCCGAAGTGAAGACGGGGTCGCGCGTGTTCGTCGGCAATGACGCTGTCGTTCCGCCGGGCGCGACCATTCCGGACGGCGCGCTCATCGGCGTGAAGTCGAAACCGCCGTCGAACGATCAGCTCTCACCCAGCGACACATGGTTCGGCTCGCCGCCGATCAAGCTGCCAGTGCGGCAGAAGATGGACGCCGGCGGCGCGACCTGGACCTATTCGCCGCCGTGGTGGAAAGTGTGGATGCGCGGCACGTTCGAGGCGGTCAACATCTCGCTGCCGACCATGCTCTACATCACGTTCGGAACCTGGGCGGTCGAAGTGTTCGGCCAGCGCCTGCTCGACGGCGAATACGGCGTCGTCACGCTGCTCTACATTCTCTGCTCGTTCGCGATCTCGCTCGGCATGACATTGATCGTCATCGCCATCAAATGGGCGACGATGGGCCGCTACGAGCCGCAGGTGAAGCCGATGTGGTCGTTCTGGGCGATGCGCACGGAGGCCGTCGCCGTCCTCTATTGGGGACTTGCGGGCCGCGTGTTCCTCGACCATCTGCGCGGCACGCCGTTCCTGCCGTGGATGCTGCGCCTGTTCGGCTCGAAGTTCGGCAAGGGCGTGTTCATGGATTCGACCGACATCACCGAATTCGATTGCGTGAAGGTCGGCGATTATGTCGCGGTCAACATGATGTGCGTGTTGCAGACGCATCTGTATGAAGACCGCGTGATGAAGATCGGCCGCATCGACATCGGCAAGGGCGTCACGGTCGGCGCGGGCTCGACGGTACTGTACGACACGCATTGCCACGATTTCGCGCGCATCGGACCGCTCACCGTCGTCATGAAGGGCGAAACGCTGCCCGGCAATACGGAATGGATAGGCGCGCCGGCCGAGCCGCAGACGTCGGCGCAAGCCGAGACGCGTCAAGCCGCCGCCTGAGGCGCGGCGCGCGTCGGCTTGAGGCAGATCAAAGTCGCACGCGGCCGCTTTCGTCACACTGCGCCCCCCTTATCGTGGAGGAGCGCGCGTGATGAACGAGACGCAACCGGACGCCGCGACGTCGATCGACCCGCACGCCGTCACAACGACCGCTGCGCGTCCCTCGGCGCTCGATGAAAAGAAGAAAACGAAGGAAGGTAACGTTGCGACGCTGAAGCCCGGCGCGCAGGAAGCCCACGAGGAGCATCGCCGGATCGCGGCGATGAAGCACGATCCCTCGCTGATCCGTAAGCTATTCGAAACCGGCGAATATCCTTACGCCCAGCGCATGCGCGTCGGCCCTTACGAAGAACACATGGTCGCGCTGCAACAGGAGCTGCTGAAGGCGCAGCGCTGGATCGAGGAGAATGGCGAGCGCATCATCGTCCTGTTCGAAGGGCGCGACGCCGCCGGCAAGGGCGGCACGATCAAACGCTTCATGGAGCACATGAATCCGCGCACGGCGCGCGTCGTGGCGTTGCAAAAGCCGACCGAGCGCGAAAAGACCCAATGGTATTTCCAGCGCTACATCCAGCAATTCCCGTCAGGCGGCGAGCTCTGCCTGTTCGACCGCTCCTGGTACAATCGCGCCGGCGTCGAACGCGTAATGGGATTTTGCTCGCCGTCCGAATATCTCGAATTCATGCGCCAATGCCCGGAAGTGGAACGCATGATCGTGCGTTCCGGCATTCGGCTTTTCAAATACTGGTTCTCCGTCTCGCGCGACGAACAAAAACGCCGATTCGAGTCGCGCGAACACGATCCGCTGAAGCAATGGAAACTCTCGCCGATCGACAGGGCCTCGCTCGACAAATGGGACGACTACACCGAGGCGAAGGAGGCGATGTTCTTCTACACGGACACCGCGGACGCGCCTTGGACGGTCATAAAATCCGACGACAAGAAGCGCGCGCGTCTCAATTGCATGTCGCATTTCCTGTCGCATTTGCCCTATCCCAACAAGGATCTTTCGATCGTGCGCGCGCCCGATCCGTTGATCGTCGGTTCGACCGAGCATGTGATCGGCCACGACGCGCGGATCATCGGCAAGACCGTGCATCCGGAGCTGAAGAGAGGCTAGCGCCGCTGTACGCGTGCGTCCCACCCGCGAAATTCACGTCGCGAGCGGTATCGACCGGAGGGGGAGGCTGTGGAATGGCGCTACGAGAATTGTCATCCCGGCCGTAACGAAGCGAACAGCCGGAAAGCAGAGGTTGCGACGTCATTCCGGTTCCCGGATCGGCCTTTGGCCGTCCGGGACGACAAGGACCGTTTCCCACTTATCTCTCACGGTCTGCACGTCCGTCGACCGGTCTGCCGCGGCGAGCGATCGGTGCGCCGCTGGACGTCAGACCGCTGCTGCGTGATCTGGCGTCCGGTACATATGCTCCGGCACGCGTGCGAGAACCGACGGTTCGAGCTGGGGCCCAAGTCCGTAGAATTTCTGGAAGCTCATGATGAGCGGGCGCCAGAGGTCGGGATCGATGCGGTTCTTTTCGCCCTTCATCATGATGGACTCGTCGACGTGAACGCGCAGAATGCGCAATTCCATGCAGTGCGCGCCGCCGGGCCAATCCTTCTGGGCCATCTGATGGCGCCCTTCCAGCTTCGCCTCCAACTGCACCGGACATTCTTCCACACGCGGGGCCGTGACGATTTCCGAATTCGCAGGCGTCAGCCCGGCGCGCGAAAACTTGTCGGCGCAGAATTCGTAGCCGCGTTTCGCCTTGCCTTCCGGCACCGGGCTCGACCCGGTGGTCAGCGCAAGCCCGTTGACGGCGCCGGCCATGTCAAACGAGGGCAGGTTCAGGACGCATTCGCCCTCGCGAAGAATGTTCTGCGTCGTCTTCGACATGGCGGCAAGCCCGATCATGCAGCGCCATCCGAGCCAAAAGATGGAGGACATCGGCGCGAGATTGGCCGAACCGTCTTCGTTACGCGTCGAGATCAGAACGACGGGCGTTCCGAAATAAAGTATGTTGGGTTCGCAAGTGCGGCGCATGGCGGTCTCCATCGAATTGCCTGCACCAGGATCGTCGCTCCGGCTCTTTTGCGCCACCCGCTTCCTGCGCCCGAATCCTGCTGCGCATTTGACCCCGCCCGCTATGCCTCCTAGAACGCGTCCATGTCGCACAACACGTTCGGCCACCTCTTCCGCGTGACGACCTTCGGCGAAAGCCACGGGCCCGCGCTCGGCTGCGTGATCGACGGCTGTCCGCCGATGCTGCCCCTCGAAGCGGCTGACATTCAGGCCTTTCTCGACAAGCGACGTCCGGGCCAGTCGCGTTTCACGACGCAGCGTCAGGAGCCGGATCAGGTCAAGATCATGTCGGGCGTCTTTGTCGACGAGTCGACCGGCCGGCAAGTAACGACAGGAACCCCGATCGCGCTGATCATCGAGAATGTCGACCAGCGGTCGAAAGATTATTCCGACATCAAGGACAAGTTTCGGCCGGGCCACGCCGACTTCACCTACGAGGCGAAATACGGAATTCGCGACTATCGCGGCGGCGGCCGCTCGTCCGCGCGCGAGACGGCTGCGCGCGTCGCCGCCGGCGCCGTCGCGCGCAAGGCGATCCCGGGCGTGCGCGTGCGCGGCGCGCTCGTGCAGATCGGCCCGCACAAGATCGACCGTGATCGCTGGGACTGGGACGAGATCGACCGCAATCCGTTTTTCTGTCCGGACGCCGAAGCTGCAAAGAAATGGGAATCCTATCTCGACGGCATCCGCAAGGCCGGCTCCTCGATCGGCGCGGTGATCGAGATCGTCGCGGAGAATGTGCCTGCCGGTTGGGGCGCGCCGATCTACGCCAAGATCGACAGCGAACTCGCAGGCGCGCTGATGTCGATCAACGCCGTCAAGGGCGTCGAGATCGGCGCAGGTTTTTCGGCTGCCGAACTGACCGGCGAGGAAAACGCCGACGAAATGCGCATGGGCAATGACGGCAATCCCCTGTTTCTCTCGAACCACGCCGGCGGCGTCCTCGGCGGCCTTTCGACGGGCCAGCCGATCGTCGCTCGTTTCGCCGTGAAACCGACCTCGTCGATCCTCACGCCGCGCCGCACGATCGACAAGGCTGGCCACGAAGCCGACATTCTCACCAAGGGGCGGCACGATCCGTGCGTCGGCATTCGCGCCGTACCGGTCGGCGAGGCGATGGTCGCCTGCGTGCTCGCCGACCAGTTCCTGCGCCATCGCGGCCAGGTCGGCTAACTAAAGAGCTGCAGCTCAAATTTCGCGCACGCGCCGACGCGCGCGCCAAGGAACCATTGCCTTGACCGGGCGTTGACCGCGCACTCCCCATTTCGAATGGCGCACGCGATGCTCATACGGTTCGGCTACGAAATTGCGTTCGACTGCCCCGCTCCCACGCATATGGTGTGCCGCATGGACCTCGTTCCATCGGATGCGCCGAAATTGCGGTCACACACCCCGTTCCGCGCATCGCCGAATTTGCGCGCGACGACCTTCGTCGACGAGTTCGGCAATTGCGGCCGCAGATTTACGGCGCCTGTCGGCCGAACCACGATCTGGTCGTCAGGCGTCGCCGAAGTCAGCGGCGAACCCGATCACATCGCGCCCGACGCGCCGGAGATTTCCATCGACCGATTGCCGGCAGAGGTGCTGCCTTTTTTGTCCGGCAGCCGGTATGTCGAGACCGACAGGCTCAGCCAGGCCGCGTGGGACATGTTCGGGACAGTTCCACCAGGCTGGATGCGCGTGCAGGCGATATGCGATTTCGTTCACGCTCGCCTCACGTTCGGATACGAGCATGCGCGTGCGACACGCACCGCGTTCGAGGCGTTCAACGAACGGGTCGGCGTATGCCGCGATTTTGCGCATCTGGCGGTCGCGCTGTGTCGCTGCATGAATATTCCAGCCCGCTACGCCAACGGTTACCTCGGCGACATCGGCGTGCCGCCAGATCCTGCGCCGATGGACTTCAATGCATGGTTCGAGGCCTATCTCGGCGGTCGCTGGCATACGTTCGACGCGCGTCACAACGTTCCGAGGATCGGGCGCATCCTCGTCGCGCACGGACGCGACGCCGCCGATATTCCGATGATCCATTCGTTCGGGCCGCACAATCTCGCATCGTTCCGCGTCTGGACCGACGAAATCGCGGATGCGCCATACGAACGGCTGGCGAGCTGATTATTTCTTCAGACCCTCGACGACGCCGACGATCGGACCGATCGATTTCCAACCGTCGTTGCGCTTGAGCGAGGGCGCATACAGCGCCGATACAGACCCGTCGAGATAGAGCGCGTCCGGGCATTTCATGTCCACGAACAGACTGGCGAAATTGTAGAAGGTGACGGGATCGTCCGCGATCACGAAGCGCACCATTCCATCCTCGCACACTCCGACGCCATTGCGGATTTTCGCCGACGTGCCGTCCGGGTGGATCTTCGGGTGGATCCTGCCGCCGATCACCAGCATTGGGCCAGATTGCGTCGCGTAGTCGGGACGCAGGTTCTGCGCGACGAATTTCTGTGTCTCCGTCACGCCGGCCGCGCCCTGCCGCACCCAGAAAACGCCATTCGGCCGCAGGTTGAAATTCCCCTGTCCGCCGCGCCGGTTGACCGGCCGCAGCTCCTGCCCGCGCTCGACATAGAGCCCGACCGGCGACAGGTCGGGCTGGTACATGCCGGCGTTCATCGCGAAGACGAGCGATCCGCCCTTGCCGGCGACGGCGTCGGCGAGCCGGTCGAAACCCGCGAAGCTCTGGCCCTCGTCGTCGCGCCAGAACAGGCGAATGTCGGATTTCCCGGGGTTGAAGGAACAGACGACGAAGGCCACGCCGTCGCGGTTCAAGGGCGCGCAGGGACCAGCCGGCGCTGCTGCCGCAACCATGCCGGGAAGGCTGATCGCGAAAATCGCAACAAGGCTCTTGAGTGTCTGTTGCAAAAATCGCATGATCGAATCTGGAGGCGCCGATGACGGATCAATCTAACATTCTCGACTGGATCAGGAAGGGCCTGGAAAAGCCCGACCGCTCGCAGACGGGCCTCGCGGAGGCCCTCGGCATCGACCGGGCCCAGGTCACGCGGCTTTTGCAGGGCAAGCGGGAGCTGAAGGTGCGGGAATTGCGCCTCGTCGCCGACTATCTGGACCTGACGCTGCCAGCGGCCGGGCTTTCGGACACGCCCGACGCCGTGGCCCGCAACGTCAATTCGGTCACGGAGGCGATCGAGGCGATCGCGCGCGGCGAAATCGTGATCGTGACCGACGACGACGATCGCGAGAACGAGGGCGACCTCATCATGGCCGCCTCACTCTGCACGCCGGAAAAAATGGCCTTCATCATCCGCAATTGCTGCGGCATCGTCTGCGCGCCGCTGCCGCTGTCGGAAGCCCGCCGCCTGCATTTGCAACCGATGGTGGCGGCGAACGACGCGCCGCTCGGCACGGCGTTCACGGTTTCCGTCGACGCCAAGCACGGCCTGACGACCGGCATTTCGGCCGAACAGCGGGCGAACACGGTGCGCGCGCTCGCCAATGGAAATATGGGCGCAGCCGATTTCGTGCGGCCGGGCCATGTGTTTCCGTTGATCGCGCGCGAGGGCGGCGTGCTCATGCGTTCCGGCCATACTGAAGCGGCTGTCGATCTGTGTCGTCTCGCCGGACTGCCGCCGGTCGGCGTCATCTGCGAGCTTGCAAACGACGACGGCACGGTTATGGCTGGCCAGCAGATCGAGGCATTCTCGCAAAAGCATGGCCTGAAGCGCATTTCGGTCGCCGATCTCATCGCCTACAGGCAATCCCGCGAAAATCTCGTCGAACGCGTCGCGGTGCGGCCGGTCAAGACCTTCGCCGGCGAGATGACGCTCTACTGTTACACGACGCCGTTCGATCCCGTGCAGCATTTCGCGCTTGTGCACGGCGCGATCGGCGACGGCCGCAATGTGCCCGCGCGCCTGCACCGCGCCGATATTCTCGGCGACGTATTCGGCGCCGGCGACACGTTGCGGCGTACGCTCGAGCGCTTCAAGCGCGAGGGCCGCGGCGTGCTCGTCTATATGCGTGACGGCACGGCGGGCGTGCCTGCCAATGTCGTCAGTACGTCGGAGGCCGATTCCGAGACGAAGCGTTCGAAACAATGGCTCGACGTCGGCCTCGGCGCGCAAATCCTGCGCGATCTCGGCGTGCGGTCGATCATGCTGCGCACGTCGACGCCAATGACCTATGTCGGACTTTCGGGGTTCGGGATCGAGATCGCCGGCGTCGAGGGCGTCTGAGCCGGATTGCAATTCGCTGCGCACAGCGGATATTGGCGGCCAAAATGCCGGCGCGTACGCGCGTTGGGCTCAGGGAGCGCGCATGTCAAAAATTCTCGATCTCGTTCGCAAGACGCAGGTAAGCGTCGAAGAGACCTGGCACGAACGCGGCCCGCGCGCGCAGACGCCGCTGCGGATCGGCGTCGCGCTCGCTGTGGTGCGCAATCCCTGCGCCGGCCGCTACGAGCCCGACCTCATGCAATACCAGACCGACTTGCGAGAACTCGGCACGCTGCTGTCGACGCGGCTCGTCGAGGCGATGGGCGGCGCCGGCAATGTGCAGGCCTACGGCAAAGGCGCAATCGTCGGCGAGGACGGCGAGCTCGAACACGGCGCCGTCTGGCACGAAGCCGGAGGCTGGGCCATGCGCGCGCTGCTCGGCCAACCCAAGGCGATCGTGCCGGCGGCCAAGACCATCGGCGCACTCGGAACGCGGCTGATGATTCCGCTCGGCCACATCGAAGCGGCCTATGTGCGCAGCCATTTCGGCGCGGCCGAGATGACGATCTGGGACGGCCCGCGTCGAGACGAGATTGCGTACGGGCTTGCAATGGCTTCGGGCGGACGCATTCATGCGCGCGTCGGCGGCCTCGCGGCATCCGACATCAAGGTTCACGACGGTCAGCGGTGACGCTCCGCACCGGCGCGGCGGCGCAGGTCAGCGCGCCGACGTCGGGCCCAACGCCTGCACGGCGCGCATGAGGGCCTGATCCGTGAAGGGCTTGTTCACAAGCTCGCGGTCGCGAAATTTTTCCGGCAGATTGTCGCGCGAATAAGCGGTCACGAAGACGAATGGAACGCCCCGTAAAGCGAGGATTTCGGCGGCTTCGTCGACGCGCCCGCCATGCAGGTTGACGTCGAGCAGGGCGCCGTCGAGTTCTTCGTCGCGCGCGAGTTGACGGGCCTCGTCGAGCGATCCGACCGGTCCGACGACATTGAAGCCGTCTTCCTCCAGCAGCCAGGCGATATGCCCGGCGAGAAAAAAATCGTCCTCGACGACGAGAATGGACTTCATTGGTTCAGCTCACGCTGATTGCCCGGACGCTTCCCGTTTAATCAACAAAACAGGCGGAAGTCGGTTCGGCGCCGGGGAGCCTGGTTGCGGCTTCGCTTCCGTCTGTCATGATGGCTCCTAACAAACAGCAGCCGGCGGGCTGCATCAAGGGAGAACCTGGGATGATGCGCGTTCGTCTCGCTGCAGCTCTGCTTGCGTCGTTCGTTGTTTCGGCCGCGGCGGCGGAGGAGCCGCGCGGCGTCACAAAATCCGAAATCAGGATCGGCCAGACGATGCCTTACTCCGGGCCGGTGTCGGCGTTCTCGATGCTCGGCAAGGCGGAACTCGCTTATTTCCAGATGATCAACGACAGGGGCGGGATCAACGGACGCAAGATCAACCTCGTCTCCTACGACGACAGCTATGCGCCGCCCAAGACCGTCGAACAAACGCGAAAGCTCGTCGAACAGGACGAGGTCGCTTTCATATTTTCGACCATCGGCACGGCGCACAACACGGCGACCGCGAAATATCTTCAATCGAAAAACGTCCCGCAATTGTTCATCGGATCCGGCGCGTCGAAATTCAACGACCTCGCAAATTATCCGCTGACGATCATGGGCGTGCAGGGATCGTTCCGGTCGGAAGCGCGCATTTATGCGCGCGACGCGCTGAAGAAGAAGCCGGACGCGAAATTCGCGATCCTCATGCAGAACGACGATTTCGGCCGCGACTATCTGGCGGGCCTGCGCGACGTTCTGGGAGCAGACGCCGACAAGCGCATCGTGATCGCGACCTACGAAATCGCAGATCCGACCATCGACTCGCAGATCACGACCTTGAAGGCTTCCGGCGCGGACGTGCTGATCGGCGCGGCGACGCCCAAATTCGCCGCGCAGGCCATTCGCCGCGTCTACGAACTCGACTGGAAGCCGATGTTCTACATGGCGAACGTCGCGATCTGGATTTCGTCCGTGATGGAGCCGGCCGGCGTCGAGAAGGGCGTCGGCATCCTGTCGTCGGCTTATGTCAAGGACCCGATGGATCCGACGTGGAAGGACGACGCCGACGTGAAGAACTTCCGCGACTTCATGGCGAAATACATGCCCGGCCAAGACTGGCGCGACCAGAATTTCGTCAACGGCTATAATTCGGCGATGACGCTCGAAGCGGTGCTGCGCGCCTGCGGCGACGATCTTTCAACGCAGAACATCTGGAAGCAGGCGACTTCCCTGCACGATTTCGCGCTGCCGATGCTGCTGCCGGGCATCAAGGTTTCGACGGGGCCCAAAGACCACATGCCGGTGAAACAGATGCAGATGATGCGTTTCGACGGCAAGCAATGGGTGCGCTTCGGGGACGTGCTGAGCGGAGAATGAGACGCGCGGCGACATGCAGCGCGGCCTCGGATCAGATCCCCATCAACGTCATCACATGCGCGGCGGCCGAGCGCGCGAGGCCCTCGAGATCGTAGCCGCCTTCGAGCAGGCTGACGACGCGGCCGTTCGCGCGGCGGTCCGCTATATCCATCAATTTGCGCGTCGTCCAGGCGAAATCGGCTTCGACGAGACGCAGGTTGGCGAGCGGATCGAGCCGGTGCGCGTCGAAGCCCGCGGATATGATGATGAGATCGGGCGCGAATTCCTCGATGCGCGGCAGGATCATGTAGTCCATCGCCTCGCGGAACACTTCGCCGTTTGAGCCGGCCATCAGCGGCGCGTTGACGATATTGTCGTACTCGCCGCGCTCGCTCGCCGAGCCGGTGCCGGGATAAAGCGGCATTTCGTGCGTCGAGCAATACATGACGCTCGGGTCCGACCAGAATATGTCCTGCGTGCCGTTGCCGTGATGCACGTCGAAATCCATGATCGCGACGCGCTCCGCGCCGTGCATTTTTTGCGCATGACGCGCAGCGACTGCGGCGTTGTTGAAGAAACAGAAGCCCATAGGCGTCGCGCGTTCTGCATGATGGCCGGGCGGCCGCATGGCGACGAAGGCGTTGGCGACCGTTCGCTTCATCACCTCGTCGACCGCAAGCGTCGCGCCGCCGACCGCCCGCATCGCGGCCTCGAGCGTCGCCGGCATCATGGCGGTGTCGCCGTCGAGTTGCACAATTCCTTCCGTCGGCGCAGCGCGCTCGAGCGCGGCCACGTAGGCCTCCGGGTGCGCGCGCAGAATCGTCTCCCGTTCGCCGAAGGGCGCCTGCTCCCGCAGAAGGGACTGGAAGCGCTCGTTTTCGAGTATGCGCTCGATCGCCCGAACCCGGTCGGGCCGCTCGGGATGTTCGGGCCCCATGTCATGGGCGAGCGAGGATCGGTGTGTAACGAACAGGGTGCTCAAAGGACGCTCTTCTGTGCAAGGCGTTTCCGGCAAGGACCGGCGAAACACCCTCTAACCCCCTCAATGTCGACCTGCCCGGCAATCCTGTCCACCCCGACAAGTGTCGCACAAAGGCAACAGCCGCGCAGGAAGACACGCGCGAGCGCCGCCAGCGTAAAGAATTTCGTAACGGAATCCCAAGATATGGTAATCAAAACGATAACGGCCTTGATCGGGCGCAATCGGGCCGTTCGCCAGATATCGGGATGACGAAATGAGATCTGCAATACTCGCCGCGGCGACCGCTTTATTGCTTGCGGGCTGCAACAATTACGCGCGCGTTCCGGACCCCAAGCTGTCGCAGCGCGACGCGGATCTGGTCGCGATGGTCCCGCATTACGAAGTCGACAACGCCTACGGCAAATACGAGGTGGACGATCCGACCGGCCAGCCGCCCGGCACGATCGTCGTCGATACGAGCAGCAAGTTCCTCTACTACGTGCTGCCCGGCAAGAAGGCGATCCGCTATGGCGTCGCCACCGGCTCCGAAGCTTTCGGATGGAAGGGCACTGCCGTCGTCGGCTCCATGCAGGAATGGCCGCGGTGGATTCCGCCGGCCGATATGATCCAGCGTTGGCCGCATCTGAAACCCGTCGTCGACGCGGGCGGCCTGCCCGGCGGCCCGGACAATCCGCTCGGCGCGCGCGCCCTGTATCTCTACCAGGGCAACAAGGACACGCTCTATCGCATCCACGGCACGAACGAAGAGGACAAGATCGGCCAGTCCGTGTCGTCCGGCTGCATCCGCATGCGCGACGTGGACGTAATCGACCTCTACAGCCGCGCTAAAGTCGGCGGCAAGGTCGTGGTGATGTAAAGTCGGCCGAAAGCTCGGCAGAACGCAAGGCGCGGCCCGCAAGGCCGCGTTTTTCGTTTCAGCTCAGGCCGATACGGCGGGGCGGCCCACGATCGTGAGCTCGACGATTTCCGGCGGACGCATGAAGCGAACAGGCACGATGGAAGTCCCGAGCCCGGCCGAAATGACGATGTGTCTGTCGCCATGGACGGTGTGTCCATAGACGAGATCGGGTCCGAAGCGTTCATTGCCGACCACCGGCCCCACGACCGGAAGGTTCACCTGGCCGCCGTGCGTGTGGCCGCAGAGCGTGACCGCGACCCGGTCCGGCAAGCGATGGAAGACGTTCGGTTCGTGGGCGAGCAAGACGACCGGCGCGGCGTCGGTCACTTGCGTGAGGGTCGCCGACAGATCGTCCATGCCGCGAAACTGGTGGCGGCCGACACGTCGGGCGAGTTGATCGCCGAGACCGGCCACCCAGAACGGCTTTCCATCGTTGTCGATGCGGATTGCGTCGTTCTCCAGCACGCTCGCGCCCATGGCCTTCAGCGCGCGCCGCACGCCTTCGGCGCCGTCCGCTTTCATGTTCGGCAGCGGGCCGTGCCACCAGTCGTGATTGCCGAGGATGGAATGGACGCCGAGCGGCGCCTTCAGCACGGAAAGCGCCTCGCCCCATTCGTCCGGCATGACCGGCCCGCTTGCAAAGCGATGGCCGCCGTTGAAATCGCCCAGCAGCACGATCAGGTCTGGCTGCATCGCATTGGCGGTCTCGGCGATCTTTCGAACGCGCGCGGCCGACATGAAGGGCTCGCAGGCGTGGATGTCGGCGATGATGGCGATCTTGAGAGCGAGGTCGGACGGCCAGGCGCGCGGCGAAATCCGATAGCGCGTCACGTCGAGCATGTAGCCCGGCTCTATCGCAACGGCGTAGCCGGCGAAGGCGGTCGATCCGAGGATGAGGCCCCCTGCGCCCTGCAGGAGGCGGCGACGCGTGATCATTAGCATTCCCTGCGCCTTGCGGCGGCGCTGGAGACGCCCCCGACCGAGTTCAGGCAGCTACTGGATGCACGTGAACAATGGCGTCATTCCGGCTGCGCGATGGCGAGGCCTCGGGCTCGATGTCGGAAAGCTTAACGCCGAGCGCGTCGGCGACTGCGGCAAGGCCGATCTCACGGTAGATGCAAGCGTTGATTTCCGGTGCGTCCGGACGGTTCGCCACTGCCTGAAGAAGGATTTTCTGCAACTCGAACATGCGCTTACTCGAACACGGGGCGCACCAGGTCTGTGGCGCGCTTCAAGGGTCGATATTGGCAGTTCCCGGTTAAGAGCGGTTTAAGCTTAAGGGTCGGTTGCAGGGAGGATGCGGCGCTTGCGCCGCGCA
This sequence comes from Hyphomicrobiales bacterium, assembly GCA_028868735.1. Taxonomy (GTDB): domain Bacteria; phylum Pseudomonadota; class Alphaproteobacteria; order Rhizobiales; family Beijerinckiaceae; genus JAJXWB01. The sequence goes on from JAGWTW010000101.1 coordinate 15,819, forward strand.
GCCCCTACATTGGCGTCATGGACGATCCCGAATCGAAGGACCAGATCGCAGCGCTCGAAGCGCGAATCGACGCCTTGCGTGACGAAATCGAAAACTGTCGCAAGGCGATCCTGATTTCGCGCGCCGCGATTATCGCCGGCGGCCTCTGGCTCGCTCTGACCCTGATCGGTTTCAGCGCATCGACGGCTGGATTCTTTCTGGCGGTCGCGGCGGTTCTCGGCGGCATTGTCGGGGCGGGCTCGAACCTGACGAGTCAGCGCAACGCGCGCGCGGAGCTGGCGCGCTGCAAGAGCGAACGCGACGCCCTAATCGACGCGCTCGATCTGCGCGCGTCGCCGAAAAACGTCAGTTTATTCCGTCCTTCGTGATGTCCGGCGCCGTCGGGTTCTTCATGCCGACCACGTGATAGCCCGCGTCGACATGAAGAATCTCGCCGGTGACGCCACGCGCCATCGGCGAAACGAGATAGACGGCGCTTTCGCCGACTTCCTCGATCGTCACGGTGCGGCGCATCGGCGCGTTATATTCGTTCCACTTCAAAATGTAGCGGAAATCGCCGATGCCAGAGGCCGCGAGCGTCTTGATCGGACCGGCGGAAATCGCGTTGACGCGAATGTTCTTCTCGCCGAGGTCGGCGGCGAGGTAGCGCACGCTCGCTTCGAGCGCGGCCTTCGCCACGCCCATCACATTATAATGCGGCATCCATTTTTCCGCCCCGTAATACGTGAGCGTCAGCATCGAGCCGCCGTCCGTCATCAGCTTTTCCGCGCGCTGCGCGACCGCCGTGAACGAATAGCAGGAGATGAAAAGCGACGTATTGAAGTTCTTGGCTGTGGTGTCGATGTAGCGGCCGGTCAGCTCGTCCTTGTCGGAAAAGGCGATGCAATGAACGACGAAATCGATCTTGCCCCAAAGTTTCTGAATTTCGGCGAAAACGGCGTCGAGACTTGCTTCGTCCGTCACGTCGCACTGGCCGACGACATGGCCGCCGAGTTCGGCCGCGAGCGGGCGAACGCGCTTTTCGAGCGCATCGCCCTGGTAGGTGAAGGCGAGTTCTGCGCCCGCCGCCGCGCAGGCCCTGGCGATGCCCCAGGCGATGGAACGATTGTTCGCCAGCCCCATGATCAGGCCGCGCCGACCGGCGAGCACGCCCGCGATCGTCGGGGTTGGACCGGTTTGCGTTTGCGTCATGGGCATCCTGGACCGGGTTGGGCGCAGTGCGCCGGGTCGCCCGCCGTTTAAGCGGTGACGGGCGCAAGCGCAAGGGCGACGGGGATGACCGCCGCCGAACGGAAATGCGGATAGCCGGCGCGTTAGGACTCGCACCAGCGAGGGCGCCGTCCTATGATTATGCTGAACAGCGGTGGTTAAAGCTGCGGGCGCCGGAATGAATCAGGACGGCAACAGGACGCGCAGGGAGGACGCGACGCGGGACGCCGCCGCCGCGGTTCGCCGGTTCGCGCGCGCGTTGGTCGGGGCGACCGGGTCCCAGGCCGGCGAGCGGCTTGCGCAAGACGCGCTGTCGCTCGTCGCCCAGTCGCTGAAACCCGAAGTCGATCCGGCCGAACTGGCGTTCGCCGAAACCGTCCGTCTCAATCGACGTCGCGTAAAGACGCTCGGCGCGCAGGCGGACCAGGCGCGCGAAACCGCAGGACGAGGCGAGACGGATCGCCACGAGAGCGTCGCTTCCGCCGTAGCCGCTATGCCGCTCGACGAACGGGAAGCGTTTCTGGTGATCGCACTGTCGCGTTTCAGCTACGAAGCCGCCGCCCGCATCCTCGATCTGCCCTATTCGAGCGTCATTTCGCGGCTGATGCGCGCCCGCGCCCGGCTCGAAGCCATGCGCGCGGCGCCGAGCCCGCA
>JAGWTW010000102.1 GCA_028868735.1 Hyphomicrobiales bacterium
GCTTGAAAGATACGAGCGTGCCTTCGGGCACGTTCATCGCCTTCAGCTGGTCGTGATAGGCGTCGGTGAAATTCTTTCCCATCTCGTCGTCCTGATAGACGATGCAGGCTTTCTTCGGCTTCTTGGTTTCGATGAGATATTTGATGCCGACGCGCGCCTGATCGTAATAGGGCGAGAAGATGTTGAACTTCAGCCGGTCTTCAGGCTTGGCCGGGTCCATCGCATAGGTGAATTCCGCCGCCGTGATCGGAAACAGATTGGTGATGCCGGCGCTCTGGACGATCGGCAGCGGCGCGAGCGTCGTCGCCGAACCCATGGGCGACATGACCGAAAACACCTTGTCGAGCTCGATCAGCTTCTGCGTCTCGAGCACCGCCTTCTTCGGGTCATAGGCGTCGTCTTCCAGAATGTATTTGATCTTGCGGCCGTTGATGCCGCCCGCCGCATTGATCTGTTCGACGGCGAGCTTGGCGCCGTTCGAGGACGGAATGCCCCAGGACTTGATCGGGCCGGACAGATCCATATGCGTGCCGAGCACGATTTCCGTGTCCGTTACGCCCTGCGTCTTGAACTGGGCGAGAGCGGGCGATGCGGCAAGCGCGCCGAGCGCTGTTGCAAGCCCGAATTTCAATACCTTCGACTTCATTCCTTCCTCCCTTGGTCACAAGCCTTGGCCAGCCCGAACTGAAAACGTCTGCATGACGATGCGACGCCGCAGGTTCGACGCAGGCCCCATCTCCGGATCTGTCGATGAGACGTTCCGATGCGCGAGCGTAAAGGACACGATGCGCGCCGGCGCGAGCGCCCCCCCGATGCGGGCGAGCTCCTGCTCGTAGAGCGCAACGACCTGCGGCGCTTCGACCAGGCTCTTGTAGTGCGTAAAGGGGATCGCCTGCTTCTGCGCATAGCTCACGAGATTGTCGAAATCGGCCAGCAGGAACGCGCGTAGCTGATCCGGCCGCTCGCCGGCCACGATGCTCGACGCGATATACGGCGAGGCGGCCAGCGCATCCTCGATCCCGCGGACGAAACCCGTCGGCGCGCCCGCGACGGCGAGGGAGGCGGCGTCGCCCAATCGAAATGTCGGTCCTGCGGACGCCTCGGCGAAATCGCCTGCGTGAATCCATTCGTCGGCGCGCGGCGGATCGCCGGCAAAGCCCAGGAAAGCCGAAGCCGCGCGCAAGCGCAGCTCGCCCTTGGCGCCGATATCGACGTCGACGCCGTTCGCCGGCGCGAACATGCGCGAACCATTCGCCGCGACGGCGACCGGGCCCGCGGCCTCGGCGAGCGCATACACGTCCGAGATGGCGAGGCCGAGCGCCGCGAGACGTTCGCGAATGTGCGGCGCGAGCGGAGCGCCGGCCGACAACGCGATGCGCGTGCGCGAAAGACCCAGGTCGCGCCGCACCTTGCGTAGAACGAATTGATCGAGCGCGCCGCCTGCGCGCATCGCGCGTTCGAACATGCCGCGCTGGAGACGCGTCGCGGCTGCGCTGTTGCGCGCGAGACCGCGCGCGATTTCGCTCCAGAAAGCCGGCGGCGCCGCGACGATGTGGGGCTGCAGCTCCCGAAGATCGGCGAGCGCCGTCTCGGAACTCTCGGGGAAGTTCACGATCACACCGGCGGCCAGACCCGCATAGAAGCCGAACACGCGCTCGAAGGCGTGGCTTGCGGACATGAGCGACAGCCGTTCGTCGCCCGGCCGCATTTCGGCGATCGATCCAGCAATGCGAACGGCGGCGCAGAGCGCTGCATTCGTGAAGGTCGCGCCGCGCGAGGGAGCAGTCACGCCCGACGTCGGGATTATCGCTGCAAGGTCGCCGCGGCGACCGCCGCTCCAGGGCGCATCTTGCCGGCGTGACGAAGCGGCGCCTCTGGCGAGCAGATCGTCGAAGGCGATCAGCCGGGCATCGTCGAACTCCTCGACCGCGGCCCGGTCGAGGCAAACGATCCTGTCGAGACCGGGAACGACGTCGCAGAGATCGAGCGCCGCCTCCAGCGTTGCGAGCGTATCGACGACGAGGAGCCGCGTCGCGCAACGGCGCACGAGATCGGCGAGTTCTCCCGGGGCTTTTTCGGCATGGAAGCCGGCCGACCTCAGACCCGCCGATTGCACAGCGAGATCGGCGACGAACCACTCCGGACACGGCCGGGCGAGAATGCCGATCGTCTCGCCAGGGCGCAGGCCGAGCTCGAGAAAGCCAGCGGCGCAATCCGCGACCGCGCGCGAAAAATCCGCGCCGTTCGTTTCCTTCCAGACGCCGAGCCGCTTGACGCGCACCACGGTGCGGTTCGGATCGGCGAGCGAGCGGGCGAGTACGAGGCCGGCGAGACTTTCGGCGTCTGCGGCGACGGCGGCCTGTCTGATTGCGCCAGTCATACCGCAACCCTCCTGCGGTCGCGCCGGGTTTTCGCACGCACGTCGTCGGCGTGGACGCCGAGATAGGATTCGCGGATTTCGTTCGACTGCATCAGCGCGTCGCTCGAATCATGCATGACGATGCGTCCGACCTCGAGTACATAGCCGTAGTCGGCGGTTTCGAGCGCGACCTTCGCGTTCTGTTCGACAAGCAGGATCGAAACGCCCTCCTCCCTGTTGAGACGCCGCACGATCGTGAAAATTTCCTTCACGAGCAGGGGCGAAAGGCCGAGCGAAGGCTCGTCGAGCAACAATAGCTTCGGCCGGCTCATGAGCGCGCGCGAAATAGCGAGCATTTGCTGTTGGCCGCCCGAAAGCAGGCCCGCTGGCTGGTCGCGACGCTCGCGCAGAACGGGAAAGTAATCGTAGACCTTGTCGAGATCGGCGGCGACGCCGGCGCGGTCGGTCCGCAGATAGGCGCCCATGCGCAGGTTGTCGCGCACGGACAGGAAGGGAAAGACTTCGCGCCCTTCGGGCACGTGGCTCATGCCGAACCCGACGATGCGATCGGGCGCCATCCCCTGGATCTTGCGTCCTTCCAGTTCGACGACGCCCATCACCGGATCGAGCACGCCCGACGCCGTCTTCAGAATCGTCGTCTTGCCGGCGCCGTTCGCGCCGAGAACCGCGACGATCTTGCCGCGCGGCACGTCGAGGCTGATTCCGCGGATCGCGGTGATCGGGCCATAGGCGGCCTCGACATTGGCGAGGCGAAGAATGGGCGCTTGCGTCATCGCCTCAGGCTCCCAGATAGGCGGCGACGACATCGGGATGGCTTTGGACCTCCTGCGCGGAGCCCTCGGCCATGATGCGTCCATAGTTCAGCGCGACTACGCGGTCCGACACGCGGCTGACGAGCGACATGTCGTGCTCCACCATCAGAATCGTTATGCCGAGCCGCCGGTTGATCTCCAGAATCCAGTCGGCCATGCGGTCGGTCTCGTCCACGTTGAGGCCGGAGGAGGGCTCGTCGAGCAGCAGCAGTTCCGGACCGACGCAGAGCGCGCGGCCCACTTCCACGACCTTGCGCACGCCATAGGGGAGGCCGCCGATCAGGCTGTCGCGATAGCGCTGCAAGCGCAGGAACTCCATCACCTCTTCCGCGGCGCGGCGATGTTCGACTTCTTCGCGCCGTACGCGCGGGAGGAAAAACAGGTCTTCGAAGAAACGCGTGTTCGAATGACGATGACGGCCGACGAGCAGATTCTGAAGCGTCGAGGCGTTGTCGAACAGCTCGATGTTCTGAAACGTACGGGCGATGCCGCGGGCCGCGATCTGCTGCGCGGGAACCTGCGTGATGTCCTCGCCCTTGAAAACGATCTTGCCGCTCGAGGCTGCGTAGAGCCGGCTGATGAGATTGAAGAGCGTGGTCTTGCCGGCGCCGTTCGGCCCGATGATCGTGAAGATCTGGCCTTTCTCCACGGCGAACGAAACGCCGTCGACCGCCTTCAGCCCGCCGAACTGGATCGAAACGTTCTGGAGCGCCAGATAGCTCATCGGCCGCGCTCCGACTTCAGATACATTTTCTGGCGGCGGAACGTGGCGGGCCGGTAGAACGGGAATTGCGTGAGCCAGGTCTTGAGCTTGATCCAGCGCCCGTCGAGCCCCATCGGCTCGTGGATGATGAAGAAAATGATGATGAGGCCGAAGATCAGGCTTTTGACGCCCGGCGCGCTCAAAAGCACGCTCGCCTTGTCCTGCAGCAGCGGCGAGCCGGAAATCCTGCCGATCAGTCCGGGGAGGCCGTCCTTGAGCAGAACGAGCAAGGGGTCGACCATGATCATGAAGATCGCGCCGAGCGCCGCGCCACGAATGCTGGCGACGCCGCCGATGATGATGATCATCACGAATTCGATCGACAGCGACAGCGTGAACATCTCAGGCGAAATGAACGACAGCTTGTGCGCATAGAGAACGCCCGCAAGCCCCGTCATGCCGGCCGACAGCGCGAAAGCGAAAGTCTTGTAGCGCGCCGCGTCCACGCCCATCGAACGCGCGGCGGTTTCGCTGTCGCGCAGAGCAACGAAGGCGCGGCCGGTCGGCGATCGAATGACGTTGACCGCCAGCAGGACGACGACGACCGTGCAGAAGACGCAGAGGTAATAGAGCCCGGATTCGCCGAGCGGCTTGCCGACGAGCGTCGCCGGCTTGATCATCATGCCCTCGTTGCCGTTCGTCACCCGTTCCCAGCGCGCGAGAATCTCTTCGACGATGAGCGCGAAGGCGAAGGTGGCGATCGCGAGATAAATGCCGTGGAGGCGCAACGCAGGCAGGCCGACGAGCCAGCCGACAACGCCGGTCAGGAGCGCAGCCGCGGGGAGGTATACATAGATCGGCACGCCATATTTAGCGGCGTTGGCCGCCGTATAGGCGCCGATCGCCAGAAACGCCGCATGCCCGATCGAGGTCTGCCCTGCGTAGCCCGACAACAGCACGAGGCCGACGCCGACGATCGTATAGATCAGCACGAAGACGATCTGGCTGAGGAAATAGGAGCCGATGAGGAACGGGGCGGCGAGCAGGACGGCGAGGAGAAGGCCGTAGGCGATCGCGGACTCGCGCGTCTTGAACAGACGCAGATCATCCTCGTAACCGGTGCGGATGCGGAACGACATGCGCTCAGACCTTCTTCAGCATGGCGCCGCCGAGCAGGCCCTGCGGACGCACGAGCAGGACCGCGAGCAACACGACATAGGCCGCGATGTCCTTGAATCCTTCCGGCAAATAGAAACCGGACAACGTCTCGACGACGCCGATGATGACGCCGCCGACGAGCGCGCCGGGAATTGACGTGAAACCGCCGAGGACCGCGGCCGGAAAGGCTTTCAACCCGAGAAAGCCGAGATTGGAATGGATGAAGGTGATCGGCGCGAGCAGGATGCCGGCCGCTGTCGCCACCATGGCGCTGATCGCCCAGATGGAGGCGAACATGCGCTTGACGGGAATGCCCATGTAATAAGCCGCCAGCATGTTCTGCGAGACGGCCTGCATTGCGACGCCCATACGCGTGAAGCGAAAGAAAGCGTAGAGGATCACGCACAGAAGCGCTGTCGCGACGATGATCGACAGATCATCGGCGGCGATCACCAGCGGGCCGAGATGGTAGACGGCTTTCGAGAACGGCGTCTCTATCCGCAGGTCGTCGGTGCCCCAGAACATGCCGGCCAGCGAACGCAGCACCATGCCGAGCCCGATCGTCGCCATCACGATGGAGAATTGCGGATAGCCGAGGATCGGCCGCACGACCAGGCGCTCCATCAGCATGCCGAGCAACGCCATGCAGACGAGACAGGCGAGAAAGCCGAGCCAATAATTGAGCCCGAGCGTTGCGATGAACGTGTAGGAGAGAAACGCGCCGAGCATCATCAACTCGCCCTGGGCGAAGTTGACGACTTCCGTCGCCTTGTAGATCAGCACGAATCCGAGCGCGATCAGGCCGTAGACGCAACCGACCGCGACCCCGCTGATCGTCTGCTGGACGAAGTCGAGCATGCTCCTCCCCGCGCCGCCTTGCAGCGGCTATTTTTCGGCCGCGCTTGACGGCGGCTCTTCGTCAGGCTGGAGCGTCGCCAGCGGCAGCTCGGCAACTGTCGTACAATCCTGCCCGACGCGGAGAGTGTGGCTTAAGCGGAATGGGGAGGCAAGCAAAATTTAAGCGGGCGATTAAATATCGACCGCGCATGGTTTGCTTCAAACAAGAAGAACCGCCGCAGAGAAAGCTGCGGCGGCCTGGGGCATCGACCTGTCTACGCCTTGTCGACCAGGTTTTTCACGGCGTCCTTGCCCTTGCCGAGCGCCTGTTGGGCGGCGCCCTTCGCTTCCTGCGCTGCGCCCTCGGCCTCGAGGCCGGGCTTGTCCAGCGCCTTGCCGGCGGCCTGCTTGACCTTGCCGGCCGCTTCGTTGGCCATGCCTTTGATCTTGTCCGTCGTCGAGCTCATTTCATGTCTCCATCATTGCCGTGGACGATCGCGGCGTTCTGCGATCTGCGGCGCCGATAACGTGGAGACGCGGAATTGGTTCCGCTTACGGCGCCGGCGCGGCGGCGGCGCACGCGAAATTTGCGTCACGCATGCGCGGCTTGCGCGCAGCCCGCATCGACGAGGATCCCGTCGAGCGCGCTCTTATCCTCGACGGCTTGATATTTCGCGCGTAGCGCTGCGAGCGATTTTGCGTGATATTTCTGCGGCTTTTGCGTCCAGTCGCGCCCGTCGAGCCGTGTCGTGAACTCCTCGGCGCCTGACGCGATCGCAGCTGCATTCGCAATGCTCCAAGGCAGAAACAATTTTCCGACCTGATCGCGCAGGATCGGCGCCAGCGTGCGCTCGAGCGCGCTCCACGTCTCGAATTCGCCTTCCGCGCGCGGCCACAGCATGCGTTGCGCCCAGGCAAGAAGATGCGGCGCGCGCGCCTCGATCAACGCGCCGGTCGTCGGATCCGTCCACATGCAATAGAACTGACCCCAGAGCCCGAAATCGGCGAGCGACGGACGCGCGCCGAACAGATAGGATCTGGACGCCAGATGCGCGTCGAGTTGCGGCAGCGCCGCTTGAAACGTCTGTTCGATGAATGGCGCGTTCTGCGCGTTGGAGCCGACGAACCAGACGCGACCCGTCATGCGCTCACGGATTTTCGCAGCCGCCTCACGCCAGGCCGCCTCCTCCATGGCCGGCGCGATCGACAGCGCGATACGGCCGGCGGAAGCGATCTGGTCGACGTCGCGCGCCCAGCGGTAGTGGAACATCCACTTGTTCGCCCATTCGTCTGTAAATTCCTCGAGGAGCGCGCTGAGAAACGCCAGCGCAGGATCGGCCGGCTGGATCGCAGGCTCGGGATGAGCCGCCTCGATCTCCTCCATCAAGGGCGTGGAGTCCTGAAGGCTCTTGCCATCGGGCGCGACGACCAGCGGAATAACCGGAATCTTGGCGTATTTCGAGAATTCCGCCGCATTGGACGCGGTGCGCAGGATCCAGCGATGCGGGATCTGCTTGTAGCGGAAATAAGACCGCACCTTCACCGAATAGGGCGACATTTCCGAACCGAAAATCCTGTATTCGCCGGTCATATCCATCTCCTCGACGCCGTTCACATCTTTGGACGGAAGCGGACGCCGGCAATGAGAACGCCGTCGTCCGAAACGTCCAGGCCAATTTCGCGCGCGCTCCGCAACGCGCGGGCCGGATCGCGCATTTTCATGTCGATCGCCGTGATCGAAACGCTCGCTGCGTCGGCGAAGCGGATCGCGCCTTTGTCGAGACGGATCGAGCGGTCGTCGGCCGCGTCGAGGGGGCGGCCCAGCAGGTCGGACCAATGCCGCGCCATGGCGTACGCGTCGCCCGATCCGACGGTAACCGACGCCATGTCGCCTACGTCCTGCGTCCGCGCCGCGCGCCATTCCGGGCCAGCCGGCATCCAGTCGCCGAAGGCGGCCAGATGATCGTCTGTCGTGCGTTGCTGATCGAACGAGACGAGCACGCCGCCGAAATCGGCAGGGTGGAAATGCGCGCAATAATAGACCGGCCGATCGATCGTTTCGACCACGCGAACGCCCATTTGCGCCACGCGATCCTGCTCGGCCCGCGCGTCCGCGGTCTGGAGGATGATCATGTAGCCGGCGTCGCCCCTGCGCGCGAGAAAGCGTGCGATCGAGGCGTCCGTCGTCGTCGGCTCGCAGATTTCGAGAAAGCCGTCGCCGCAGGGCATGACGACGTTCCTGAGCCCGTACCGTCCGACTTTCGGATCGACGTAGGCGACTTTCAATCCGAAGACGCGGTTCAACTGACGCGCGACGTCGTCGAGCCGCAGGGAGGCGAGAGCGATCTGCCTCAGGCGCATGTCATTTCCGTCCAGTCCACCGCGCAAAGCGCGCGGCGCATTCCTTCGCATCGGGATGGGCGAGCGCACGCTTCATCAGCGTGCCGCATTTGCGCCGACGTGATGCAATGTCCCCGAGCCTATTCGACGCGCTCGCTCGCCCAAGCATCGATAAAGGCCGCAATCTCCAGATTGTTCTTCTCGAGCATCATCATGTGACCGTTGCCGCTGATGCCTATGTCTTCGAGCCGAAAGAAGTCTACCGGGACACCAGCCTGCTTCATGTACTTTGCGGTGCAGTGGTCATACGGCGCGTGATATGAGCTTTCCGAGACCAGGATCATCACCGGAATCTCCGTAAAATTGACCAGCTTGCGTGCCGGCTCGGTCTGAAGGGTGCAGGTGATGAGTCCTTCGGCGTCCGGCTTTTCTTGCCTCGTCGTCGAGAGTTGATCCGCCTCTGTGATCGGCGGGTCGTACGTCAAAGGTATGTCCGTAATGCCGTAGGCTCGCGCTTTCGGCTCGCCGTTGGCGTTGTTGTGGAACGGAGGCCCGGACGGCTCGACGGCGATGATGCCCTTCACCAGGTTCGGGCGCGCCTCGGCGATGACCCAGCCGAGCAGACCAGATTGAGAGTGCGTGAGCAGAACTGCAGGACCGATCCGTTCGAGCAGCGCTGCGCCGGCGGCCTGCATCAGCTCCTGGGTCTCGACGTCGCTGGCCAGCGATTCCACTTGAGTGGCGTAAAAGGCATCGAACACCGGATCGCCTTTGCGGCCAGATCCCGGCCACTGCGTATGCGTCTTGGCTTGTGGCCAGTCGCCGAGCTCTGATGCGGCCGTGCATAGCTGCTCGAGCTGCTGTGCTGTGTACATGCGCAGCTCGCCGTTCACATCCGGGTGCCACGCCGAACGCCCGCGCGCCGGCTGATCGACCAGGTAGACGACATAGCCCTGTTCGACGAAATACTCCGCCCAGCCTTTGCGGCCGTCAGGCGTCATCATCCAGTTGGTCGCGGTTTGCGCCGCACCGTGGATCAACACCAAGGGATAAGGCCGGCGCACTTTGAGCGGCGCAAGCCGCTCGACGTACATCTGGCCCCGCATGACCTGCGTTCCAGGCTCACCTACATACGCGCCGCCCGCATAGAAGAAGTCGCGCTGGTAGACCGCGCTCGGACCGCTGTCAGAGGACGAGGCCCGCTGTTGCGCTGATGCCGACCGGGACGTGATACCAGCAGCTCTCGCCAGTCGCGCCATCTTCATCTGGATCGCTCCATTCCGGGTTCTCCGACGGTTCGCGGTCGACCGCGTCAGGTGGCCAACTTAACATCAAACGCCTCTCTTGCAGCACGACGAGTTGATCCGCCCCCACTGAATTGGAATTACCGCGATTGCCGTGACGCGACCCGCGCTGTCTCCCCGTCCGGAGCGTCCGGCGACGTTCGCACCGAAAGCGGCGTGAAGCTGCGCGACCGCCCTGTCCAGACCGGATGACGCCAGCGCGGTCCGCCGCAGACGCATGCGCTCATTCCCCCGTCCACGGCGCGAAACGCGCGGGCCGCTTCTCGACGAAGTGCGCGGCGCCTTCCTTCGCATCGGGATGGGCGAGCGCATCCTTCATCAGCGCGTCGGACTCGACCGACGCATCCAGCAGCGAAGCTTCGAGATGGCGATGAACCTGCTGCTTGATGATTGCGAGCGCGCGCGGCGAGACGTTGGCGAGTTCGGCGACATAGGCCTCGACCGCAGCCGACAGTTCGACGCCTGGCGCGACGCGGTCGGCGAGGCCTATTCGATAGGCTTCGTCCGCGCCGACCTTGCGCGACGACCACAGGAGGTCGAGCGCGCGGCTGAGGCCGACCATGCGCGGCAACAGCCAGCTTGTCCCGTGTTCGGCGATCAGGCCGCGCCGCGAAAAGATCGTGATGAGCGAGGCTTCCTGCGCCATGAACCGCATGTCGCACATCATCGCGAGCACGAAGCCGCCGCCGGCCGCCACGCCGTTGACCGCTGCGATCACGGGCTTGGATATGTCGAGCAGAAAAGCGAACATCGCCGGATTCGCAGGCTTCGGCCGGTCGCCGCGCGACACCGCCTCGCCCGCCGCATGCGCCGTCAGCACGCTCATGTCGATGCCGGCGCAAAAGCCGCGCCCCGCGCCGGTGATGCAGATCGCAAGGACGTGCGGATCGCTTTCGGCCTGCCGCGCAAAACGCTCGACGTCGGCGATCATGTCGTAGGTGAGCGCGTTCAATGCGTCCGGCCGTTCGAGCGTGATGAGCGCAAGCTTTCCATTGCGCGCATAGCTGACCGAGGCAGCCATCCCGTCCTCCCGTTGATCGTTGTTGACGACGAGCCTAGCAGCATCGCAGCCGGCGCACCAAGCGCTCCGGCGCGGCGCTTTTCACATCGGAGCCATGCGCGCTAGGATGCGTGCAATCCGGCGCCGTGCGCGCTCGCCAATTGCGGAGGAAACGATGGCTGAAGATTTTTCGCGCGGACTGCAATTGCGGTCGCTCATCAGAAAAAGCGGCGAACTCGAGCTCTCGCTGATTGATATTGCGACCCCGGAGCCTGCTGCCGACGAAGTCGTCGTGCGGATCGAGGCGACGCCGATCAATCCGTCAGACCTCGGCCTGCTGCTGGGCGCAGCTGACATGGCGAGCGCGCATTCGACAGGCGGCGCGCTGCCGGTCGTCACCGCGCGCGTGCCGGAAGCCGGGATGCGGGCGATGGCGGGGCGCCTCGACCAATCCCTGCCGGTCGGCAACGAAGGCGCGGGCGTCGTCGTCAAGGCCGGCGCGTCTCCGGCCGCGCAAGCGCTGCTCGGCAAGAAAGTCGCCGCCATCGGCGGAGCCATGTATTCGCAATACCGGTGCATCAAGGCGGCCGACTGTCTCCCGCTGCCAGCCGGAGCGACGGCGGCCGACGGGGCCTCCTGCTTCGTCAATCCGCTGACGTCCCTCGGCATGGTCGAGACGATGCGGATGGAAGGCCATACCGCGCTCGTCCACACCGCAGCCGCCTCGAATCTCGGGCAGATGCTCAACAAGATCTGCCTCAAGGACGGGGTCGGCCTCGTCAATATCGTGCGCAGCAAGGCGCAGGAAGACATCTTGCGCGGGATCGGCGCGCAATGGGTGTGCGACTCGTCCGCGCCCGACTTCATGCAGAAGCTGACCGAGGCGATCACGGCGACCGGCGCGACTCTCGCTTTCGACGCGATCGGCGGCGGACGCCTCGCCGGACAGATCCTCACGGCGATGGAAGCTGCGATCAACGCAAGGGCGACCAGCTACAGCCGCTACGGCTCGAGCGTGCACAAGCAGGTCTATATCTACGGTTCGCTCGATCTGCGCCCGACCGAACTCGTGCGCAGTTTCGGCATGGCCTGGGGCGTCGGCGGCTGGCTGCTGTTTCCGTTCCTGCAGAAGGCGGGCCCGGCGACGGCGCAGCGGCTGAGAGAGCGCGTGGTCGCCGAACTCAAGACGACGTTCGCCAGCCATTACACGCGCACGATTTCGCTGCGCGAGGCGCTCGATCCCGCCGTCATCGCGGCTTACGCGAAGCGTGCGACCGCGGAGAAATTCCTGATCGATCCGTCGCGCGACGCGAAGGCGTGACCGGCATTCTTATGCGGACAGAATTGTCGGACAAGCCGGTGACAGGCGGGCCGGCCCTCGTGTAGGCTCGCGCCAAACCGCAGAGCGGACCAGGGACGGCCGGAACATGGCGACGATCGACAATACGATTTCGACCTCGAGCGATGGCTTCAAAGCCAATCGCGCGGGCATGCTCGTCTTGATCGATCGCATGCGGCTGCTCGAAAAGCGCGCGCGGGACGCCTCCGCGCGCGCCAAGGACCGGTTCCACAAGCGCGGACAATTGCTGCCGCGCGAGCGCGTGGCGCTCGTGCTCGATCCGGATACGCCGTTTCTCGAACTGTCCACGCTCGCCGGCTATCAGTTCGATCATCCCGATCCGGACAGGAGCACGCCCGGCTGCGGCATAATCGCGGGGGTCGGCTTCGTCTCCGGCGTGCGCTGCATGATCTCCTGCAACGACGCGGGAATCGACGCCGGCGCCTTGCAGCCGATGGGGCTCGACAAGGCGCTTCGCGTGCAGGAGCTCACGATCGAAAACCGCCTGCCCTATGTGCAGCTCGTCGAGAGCGCGGGCGCCAATCTCCTGCGCTATCGCGTGGAGGATTTCGTGCGCGGCGGCAACACGTTCCGCAACCTCGCGCGCATGTCGGCCGCGGGATTGCCGGTCGTGACCGTGACGCATGGTTCGTCCACCGCCGGCGGCGCCTACCAGACCGGCCTGTCCGACTACATCGTGATGGTGCGCGGGCGTACGCGCGCCTTTCTCGCCGGGCCGCCGCTGCTCAAAGCCGCGACCGGCGAGGTCGCGACGGAAGAGGAACTCGGCGGCGCGGAAATGCATACCGGCGTTTCGGGCCTCGGCGACTATCTCGCCGAAGACGACCGCGACGCGATCCGCATCGCGCGCGAGATCATGGCCAAGCTCAACTGGGACCGCGCGCGTGCGGAAGCGCGGGAGTGGAAGCCGCCGCGCTACGATCAGGAGGAACTGCTCGGCGTCATGCCGATGGACCACAAGAAGCCGGTCGACATGCGGCAGGCGATCGCGCGCATCGTCGACGATTCCGACTTCACCGAATTTGCGCCGCTCTACGGCCCCGCGACGGTCTGCGGGCACGCGATGATCGAGGGCTGGCCGATCGGAATCATCACGAACAACGGACCGCTCGATCCCGCCGGCGCCAACAAGGCGACGCATTTCATTCAGGCGTGCTGCCAGTCGAAGACGCCGATCCTCTACATGAACAACACGACAGGCTACATCGTCGGCAAGGCCTACGAAGAAGCCGGCATGATCAAGCACGGTTCGAAGATGATCCAGGCGGTGACCAGCGCAACCGTGCCGCAGATCACCATCTATTGCGGCGCCTCGTTTGGCGCCGGCAATTACGGCATGTGCGGGCGCGGCTTCCACCCGCGCTTCTGCCTGTCTTGGCCGAACGCCAAGACCGCCGTCATGGGCGGCGAGCAGGCCGCCGAAACCATGGCGATCGTGACCGAGGCGGCGGCCGCGCGAAAAGGCGCGCCGGTCGACCGCGCCCAGCTCGACAAGATGAAAAAGACGATCACCGACGTGTTCGACGGACAGATGGACGTGTTCGCGACGAGCGCGCGCGTGCTCGACGACGGCGTGATCGACCCGCGCGACACGCGCTCGGTCCTCGCAGAGATCATGGCGATCTGCCGCGAGGGCGACGCCCGCAATCCGCAACGCATGCAGTTTTCGGTGGCGCGGCCATGAACGAGACAAGCGCCGCGGCCATGAAGCTCACGCCCTTCAAGAAAATCCTCGTCGCCAATCGCGGCGAGATCGCCCTGCGCGTGATGCGTACCGCCCGCCGCATGGGTTACGGCGTCGTCGCGGTCTATTCGGCCGCCGACAAGGACGCCGCGCATGTGCGCGCAGCGGACGAAGCCGTGCCGATCGGCGAGAGCCTGCCTGCGCAATCCTATCTGCGCATCGATGCGATCGTCGCCGCCGCAAAATTGTCCGGCGCGGACGCGGTGCATCCCGGCTACGGCTTTCTCGCCGAGAACGAGGATTTCGCCGCCGCCTGCAAGGCCGCCGGCCTCGTGTTCATCGGGCCGTCGCCCGACTCGATCCGGGCGATGGGCGACAAGGCCGGCGCCAAGGCGATCATGTCGAAGGCGGGCGTGCCTTGCGTGCCGGGCTTCCAAGGCGTGCAGGACGACGCCGTACTGAAGGCAGAGGCCGACAGAATCGGCTATCCCGTCATGATCAAGGCGACGGCCGGCGGCGGAGGGCGGGGCATGCGGCTCGTTCCCGACGCTGCGTCCTTCGCCGACATGCTGCGCAGCGCGAAATCGGAAGCGCAGAACGCCTTCGGCGATCCGACCGTCATTCTGGAGCGGGCGATCGTCGAGCCCAGACATATCGAAATTCAGGTGTTCGGCGATCGCTACGGCAATGCGATCCACCTCGGCGAACGCGACTGCTCCGTGCAGCGGCGCCACCAGAAGCTGATCGAGGAGGCGCCCTCGCCCGCCGTGGACGCGGCGTTGCGCGAAAAGATGGGCGCGGTCGCGGTCGCGGCCGTCAGGGCGATCGGCTACGAAGGCGCCGGCACGCTCGAATTCCTGCTCGACCAGAGCGGCGATTTCTATTTCATGGAAATGAACACCCGCCTGCAGGTCGAACATCCCGTGACGGAAGCGATCACCGGGCTCGATCTCGTCGAGTTGCAATTGCGGGTCGCAGCGGGGCAACCGCTGCCGCTGACGCAGGCGGACGTGAAATTCTCCGGCCATGCGATCGAGGCGCGCCTGTGCGCCGAGGATGCGGGACGCGATTTCATGCCGCAGTCCGGCCGCATGCTGCGCTGGGAAATGGCGCCGCACGTTCGCGCCGAACATGCGCTGCAGTCGGGCGCGGACATTCCGCCTTTTTACGATTCGATGATCGCAAAGCTGGTCGCGCACGGCGTGACGCGCGACGAGGCGCGGCAGAAACTCGCTTCCGCGCTCGACAACACGATCGCTTTCGGCGTGACGACGAACCAGGCGTTTCTCGCCGCCTGTCTTCGCGATCCCGTGTTCGCGGCAGGCGGCGCGACGACCGCTTTCATCGACGCGCGAGGCGATGCGCTGCGCGCGAGGCCGGAAGGCGGCGTGGACCCGGCGATCCTGTCGGCGCTGCTGCTCTATGCGACCGGACGCGGCGCGCATGGCTGGCGGCCCGGACGCGCGCTGCGGCCCTCGTTCGCGCTTCCGCTGCGGATCGACATCGACGGCGAGACGCGCGAGATCGAGGCGATCCGGCACGCCGACGGCGGCTATGAGCTGACCGAAAACGGCAATCCGGTTTCGGCGACCATCGACCGCCTCTCCCGGGACGAAATCGCCTTTCATGTCGGCGGCCTCAATGCGACAGCCACCTATCTGAACGACGGCGACCGGCTCTTCGTCCTCTATCGCGGCCGGACGATCGTCGCGTCCGACCTCACGCTCGCACGGCCGGAATCGGCCGACGCCGGCGGCGGCGACGGCAAGGTGCGTGCGCAGCTCAGCGGACGCGTCGTCGCCCTCCTCGTGAAACCGGGCGACCGTGTGGAGCGCGGTCAGCCGGTCGCGACGCTCGAGGCGATGAAGATGCAGCATGTTCACGCGGCCGGCGTCGCGGGGGCGGTAACGGCCGTGCATGCGGCCGAGGGCGATCAGACGGTCCCCGGCGCCATTCTCGTCGAGATCGAACCGGCGGCCTGAGACTCAGGCCGTCTGCATGCGACGCGAACGCGTCAGCAGGAACGAAGCGATCGAAACGTTCAGCAAATTCCAGGCGAGACCGTTGACGAAGGCCGCGTGATAATTGCCGGTCAGGTCGAACAGCCAGCCTGACCCCCAACCGCCGAACGCCATGCCGAACAACGTCGCCATGATGACGGCGCCGACGCGCGCGCCAGCCTCCTTGGCGTCGAAATATTCGCGCACGATGATCGCGTAGCTCGGCACGATGCCGCCCTGAAACAATCCGAAGAGCGCCGAAATGACGTAAAGCGCGCCCAGACTGTCGAAGAGCGTGTAGAGCAGGAGCGCCACGCCCTGCAAAAACGACCCGACGAGCAATGTCGGTACGCCGCCGATGCGATCGGCAAGGAAGCCCGATGCGATGCGGCTGACGATGCCGAAGCCGAGCATGAGCGACAACATCTCCGCGCCGCGGGCGGGCCCGTAGCCGAGATCGCCGCAATAGGCGACGATATGCACCTGCGGCATTGACATGGCGACGCAGCAGGCGACGCCGGCGACGACCAGAAGAGCCTGAAGGACTGGCAGCGGAAGGCCGCTGTCGAGCAAGCGCGCGGGTTGCGCGATCTGCGAAGCGCCCGCGTGGGCGCTGTCTTCCCCGCGACGCAGGAGCGTCGCAAGCAGCGGAAGCGCGACGAGCGAGAATACGGCCGCGCCGGCGTGCGTCGCGCGCCAGCCGTCGGCTGCGATGAAGTGCTGCAGCACGGGCGGCCAGACGACGCCGGCGAGATAATTGCCCGCCGCGCAGATCGCGACCGCTATGCCGCGGCGGCGCTCGAACCAGTGCGATATATCGGCGACGAGCGGCGCGAAGGTCGCGGACGATCCAAATCCGACGAGCACGCCTTGAAACAGCGCGAACAGCGCGAAATTGCGGGCGAGCGCCGTGAGCGCGTAGCCCGCCGCCATGACGACCGCGCCGAGCAGGATTGCGGCGACGACGCCGCGGCGATCGGCGATTCGGCCCATATAGACGCCGCCTACGGCGAACGAGATCATCGTCAGCGTATAAGGCGCGGATGCGAGCCCTCGCGCGACGCCGAAATCGGCCTGCACCGCCGGCAGCGCGACCACAATCGACCACATGCCGACGCCGCCCGCCGCACAAACGGCGACGCAAAGCGCCAGGCGGCGCCATGCCGCGGGCGAATCCGGTTGCATGCAGGCGTGCGTTTCGCCGGACATCGGCATAATCTCTCGCGTTCGGCGCCGCGCGCGGGTTTGAAAGGCGAGGACTATGGCCCGACAGGGCGAGATACGGCAAGCGCAGCCGCGGCTTTCAGGAGCGCGTACTTGAGCGAGAACGCAATCGACGATCTTACGGCGCTCCTTCCGGCGTTGCTGGAATCGCTCGACGCGCTTGCGTTCTTTTCCCGCCATTTCGATCCGACGCGTTTCGACGAGACTCTCGCTTCGATCGGCGCGCCCGACGCGGCGCTGAGGGACGCGCGCGCGGCTCTGCGGCCGTGGCCGGCGCATCTCGCCAGCCTGCGCAGCCGCGTCGAGACCGCGAGCGACGCGGCGCTCGACGCTCTTGCAGGATTGCGCTGCGCGCCCGATGAAGCCGACGGACTGCGCGCCGTCATGCGCGCGCTGCGGCGCGTTCCCCGAGCGCTCGACGCGCTCTATCCGCTCGCCCGCAACCTGCCGCCGGTCAGCCGCTTCTTTCTCGAGGCGTCTTCGCGCGAAGACGATTTCGTTCGGCAAAAGCTCGACGCGGCGCGCGATGCAAACGGCGCCGGCCTCGCGCATATCGGCGACAAGCCCGGCGCGCGCGGCGGCTTCTCGATCTACACGCCCGAATATTACGACGCCGCGCAGATCTGGCCGCTCGTCTTCGCCTTGCA
>JAGWTW010000103.1 GCA_028868735.1 Hyphomicrobiales bacterium
TATTTCGGCCTCGCCGTGCCGACGTCGGTGCCCGGCGTGGAGCCGCACATCCTCGATCCGGTCAAGACCTGGCATTCCAAGGCCGAATTCGCGGAGACCGCGAAGAAACTCGTCAACATGTTCCGCGAGAATTTCGTGAAGTTCGAACCGCACGTGGACGAGAAGGTTCGCGACGCCGCTCCCGCGCTGCGCATCGCCGCCGAATAGTCCTGTTCATTCGACAAAAACGCCGCCGCGTTCGACGCGGCGGCGTTTTTTTTTTGCGCGTTGCGGCCCGCGTCTCAGCGCATGCCGAGTTCGGCCGCAGTCGGAAGCCGTCCCTTCGGCGTCAGCTTGTCGATCACGCCGGGCAGCGCCTGCGCGAGTCCGTTGAGCAGATCCTGCTCGCTGACGCCGGCCTGGCGCGCGAGATCGCTGATCGTCGACTGGCCGAGCGCGCTGCCGACCTGGCCGGGTTGAAGCGTCTGGTTCGGGCCGCTGCCGATCCAGGAATCCACCGCGCCGCCATGGCCGGCTTTCTGGAATTTCGAAACGAGATCGCCGAGACCGCCGAGCAATCCGCCATCGGCGCCGGCGGGCATGGCCGGAGGAACGGGCGCGGCGGGCTGCGGCGCCGGCGCGGAATCGTGCGTAAGCATTTTCTTCAAGAGCAGCGCGCCGAGCGCGATGACGATCGGTTTGGCGAGATTTCCGCCGGGGACCGCGTCCTGCACGGCGTCGTCGAACATACCCATTTTGCTCTCCTTTTTTGCCGAGGGCGCCGAAAATCCCAGCTTACCTCTCTGAAAAAATTGCGAAATCACAACAACGGACCTGCATATCGGTCCGCAATCGGAACGGCGCACCGACGAATGTCGTTCTGCGATGCGCCCTGCGCAAGTCCTCCGGCACTTGCGTTTTGACTTGCGCGTGGGAACATTTCACGAGCCGGAGCGTTGCGGCGACGGTGACATGTGGAGAAATGAAATGAGCATCATCGCCTGGGTCGTTCTCGGCCTCATCGCCGGCTTCATCGCCAGCAAGGTCGTGAACAAGAGCGGGGAAGGCTTCCTGATGGACGTCGTTCTCGGCATCGTCGGCGCGGTCGTCGGCGGCTTCATCTTCACATTCTTCGGCGCTGAAGGGGTGTCGGGCGTCAATATCTACAGCATCATCGTGGCTGTCGTCGGCGCGATCGTCGTGCTGTGGATCTATCACGCTGTCGCAGGTCGACGCGCCCTGTAGCGCTCAGCGGACGTCGCGCGATCGGCCCGAAAGGAAAGCAAGCGCGAGAAATCCCGCGACATTGAGTCCGCCGACCAGATATAGGCCGGCGGTTCCGGACGACTCGAACAAGAGCCCGAGCAGCAGCGGCGCAAGGGCGCCCGACATGCGCGACGGCGCCGCGAGCAAGCCGATCCTTCGCCCATAGCCTCGCGGCCCGAAGATCGCGAGCGGCAGCGTACCGCGAATAATCGTCAACACGCCGTTGCCCAACGCGTAGAGCACCACGAATGGCGTTGCGAATGCAGCGCCGCCGACGATCAACAGGAACACGCCGATCGGAAGGCACAGCGTCGCAAGCCTTGCTGGCGTAACTGGGTGGAAGCGTCGCAGGAAAAACATCTCCGCCAACCGGCCTGCGATCTGCGCGGGCCCGACAAGCGCAGACAGGCCGATCGCGGCCGCCGTCGACAGGCCGAATTCCGTCAGGACGTTCGGCATGATGGCGGACAATCCCGAGCTTACGAAGCTCGTCGCCGCGAACATGGCGCCCACCGCGACCATGGCGCGCGTGTCGTCGCGACCATCCGTCGTTTCGTCAGGCTCGGAGGAAGCCTTCCCTGCGCTGTCGTCCCTGATCGACGGCTGCGCCGGAAGGAGCAGGTTGAGCGGCAAAGCAACGAAAAGATTGGCGGCCGCCCAGAACAATATCGCCATGCGCCAGCCGAAATGCGCATTCAGCAGCGCTGTCACCGGCCAGCCGACGGTCGATGTAAATCCGGCGATCAGCGTGACGCCCGAAATGAGATTGCGTGCGCCGACGCCGTAGAGACGCGTCAGCGCGGCGAACGCGGTCTCGTAGAATCCGAGCCCCATGCCGAGGCCCATCACCAGCCAGCCGATAGCGAGCAGCCAAGGCCCCCTGGCCGCTGCAAGCGCCGCAAGTCCGGCGGCGAAGCAGACGTTCGAGGCGACGAGCGCAGCGCGCGCGCCGCCGCCGTCGACATGACGCCCGACGCGCGGGCCCATGAAACTCGAGACGACCAGCGCCGCCGAAAGCCCCGCGAAGCTGACCGCCGGCGGCAGGCCGAGGTCGCGCCCGATCGGCGCGGCGAGAACGGCCGGCATGTAATAGGCGCCGCCGTAGCCGATGAGTTGGGCGAACCCTATCGGCAGCACGACGCGAAAAGCAGGCGGCGCGGCGATCCTCACGATCCCGCGCCGCTATTCGTCTTTGTATCGGCCTTCATCGAATCCCCGATGCGATCGCAATGATGATCGCATCGGAAAGGCCTCGTGGCGAGCGGTCTAGTTCATCGTCGGAATGACGAAGCTCGCGCCGTCCTTCACGCCGGAGGGCCAGCGCGACGTCACAGTCTTGGTCTTTGTGTAGAAGCGGATCGCATCGGGGCCGTGCTGGTTGAGGTCGCCGAAGCCCGAACGCTTCCAGCCGCCGAAGGTGTAATAGGCGATCGGCACGGGGATCGGCACGTTCACGCCGACCATGCCGATCTGACAACGCGATGCGAAATCGCGCGCCGCATCGCCGTCGCGCGTGAAGATCGCGACGCCGTTTCCGTATTCGTGATCGTTCACGAGGCCGAGCGCCTCTTCGTAGGTTTTGGCGCGCAGGACCGACAGAACGGGTCCGAAAATCTCTTCCTTGTAGATGCGCATGTCCTTCGTGACGTCGTCGAACAGGCAGCCGCCCATGTAGAAGCCGTTCTCGTAACCCTGCATCTTGAAGCCGCGGCCATCGACCACCAGCCTGGCGCCTTCCTTCACGCCGATGTCGACGTAGTTCTTCACGCGCTGCAGCGCTTCGGCCGTCACGAGCGGTCCGTAGTCGGCGGTCAGATCGGTGGAGGGGCCGACCTTCAGCGACTCGACGCGCGGAATGAGCTTTTCGATCAGCGCGTCCGCGGTCCCCTTGCCGACCGGCACGGCGGCCGAGATCGCCATGCAGCGCTCGCCGGCCGAACCGTAGCCTGCGCCGATCAGCGCGTCGACAGCCTGATCCATATCGGCGTCCGGCATGATGACCATGTGGTTCTTGGCCCCGCCGAAGCACTGCACGCGCTTGCCCGCGGCGCAGCCGCGCGTGTAGACATATTCTGCGATCGGCGTCGAACCGACGAAGCCGACAGCCTTGATGTCGCGATCGTCGAGAATGGCGTCGACGGCTTCCTTGTCGCCGTTGACGACGTTGAGAATGCCGGCGGGCAGACCCGCCTCGATCATCAGTTCGGCGAGACGCAGCGGCACGCCGCAATCGCGTTCCGACGGCTTCAGGATGAAGGCGTTGCCGCAGGCGATCGCCGGGCCGAATTTCCACATGGGGATCATGGCCGGAAAGTTGAAAGGCGTGATGCCCGCGACGACGCCGAGCGGCTGGCGCATGGAATAGATGTCGATGCCGGGGCCCGCGCCGTCCGTGTATTCGCCCTTCATGAGATGCGGTACGCCGCAGGAAAACTCCACCACCTCGACGCCGCGCTGAATGTCGCCCTTCGCGTCGGGAATGGTCTTGCCGTGCTCGCGCGCCAGAAGTTCGGCGAGCGGCTCCATGTCGCGGGCGACGAGGTCGAGGAACTTCATCAGCACGCGCGCGCGGCGCTGCGGGTTCGTGGCGGCCCAGGCCGGCTGGGCGGCGAGCGCGTTTTCCACCGCCGCGCGCATTTCGGCTTTCGAGGCCAGCGGCACGCGCGAGATCACTTCGCCCGTCATCGGCTGATAGGCGTCCGTGAAGCGGCCCGAGGCGCCCTTGACGTGCTTGCCGCCGATGAAATGCGTGAGTTCCTTGACCATAGACGCCTCCTTGGACCCTTCCCCGATCGACGGCTTTCTCGCCCATGATTTTTCGCATATCAATTAGCGATATCGCGCAACCGCTGTGCAGATTCTCTCATGCTCGACTGGGATAACGCCCGTGTCTTCCTCGCCGTCGCCCGCAGCGGGCAGATGCTGGGCGCGGCGCGCAAGCTCGGCCTCGATCATGCGACCGTGAGCCGCAGGATCGCCACGCTGGAAGCAGGGCTCGGCGTCAAGCTGATCGAACGGCGCACCAACGGCTGCGTTCTGACCGCGACCGGCGAATCCTTTCTGGAAAGCGCAGAGCGGATCGAGACGGAAATGCTGCGGGCGCAGGCGGCGCTTTCGGGCGCCGACGTGGCAATCTCCGGAAACGTGCGCGTGGGCGCGCCCGACGGATTCGGCACGTTCGTTCTCGCCCGCCATTTGGCCAAGCTGATGGACGAGCATCCCGGCCTCAACGTGCAGCTCGTGCCGCTTCCCCGCGCGTTCTCGCTCGCCAAGCGCGAGGCGGACATCGCGGTGGCGATCGACCGCCCGGTCGAGGGCCGGCTCACCGTCCGCAAGCTCACCGACTATACGCTGAGCCTGTATGCTTCCCGGGAATTCCTGAAACAGCATCCGGACGCTACGACTGCGCCGGAGCAATGCCGTATCGTGTCCTACGTGCCGGACCTCATCTTTTCGCCCGCCCTCGACTATCTCGGCGAATTTGGCCTCGCGGGCGCGCAAAAATTCGAATGCGCTGGCATGATCGGCCAGATCGAGGCCGTGCGTTCCGGCGCCGGGATCGGCGTACTCCACGATTATTGCGCGCCCGCCTTCCCCGATCTCGTGCAGATCGCGCCCGAGCGCGTCGCACGCCGCAGCTACTGGCTCGTCACGCACGATGACGTTAAGGATTTCGCACGCGTGCGGCTGGCGCACGATCATATCGTCAAGACCGCGGCGCGGCTGGCGAAGAGGTTCGTGCGGGCGTGACGGCGCGCCGCATGGACATAGACGACCTGCGAGACGTCCCCGCCTTCTTCGACATCGTCGCGGAACGCATCTGGTCGCAATGGCATGCGCCGCGCGGCGTGGCGCTGGCGGAGCTGCGGGCGCGTCTGGAGGAGAACATGCGCGGCGACGCCGTGCCGAAGGCTTTCGTCGCACATGCCGCCGGCCGATTTCTCGGGACGATTTCGCTCATCGCGAACGACCTCGCCGAACGTCCGCAATATGCGCCCTGGGCGGCGGCGCTCTGGGTCGAGCCGGAGGCGCGCGGGTGCGGAATCGGGAACGCCCTTCTCGACTCTTGTGTCGCCGCCGCCCTAAATAACGGGGAGAAATCGGTCTATCTCTGCGCAAGGGAAGACATCCGCGCCTATTATCTCGGTCGGGGCTGGCGCCTGATCGAAGCGGGCGTCGGCGAGCGTCATTTGTCCGTCTTGCGCCGGGACGATCTCCAGGAGCACCGCATGCCTTCCAAACTCGACCAGCTCAAATCCATGACCACGATCGTCGCCGACACCGGCGACATCGAGGCCATCAAGGCGTTCAAGCCGACGGATTGCACGACCAATCCCTCCCTCATTCTCAAGGCGGCGGGCATGCCGCAATACCGGCATCTGGTGGACGAGGCGATCGTGTGGGGCCGCAGCCATCGCGGCGTGTCGAGCCAGATCACGGATCGTCTCGCGATCAATTTCGGAACCGAGCTGACGAAGATCGTGCCCGGCCGCGTTTCGACCGAGGTGGACGCCGACCTTTCCTTCGACGCGAAAGCGATGATCGACAAGGCGCGGGCGCTGATCGCGGCTTACGCCGAGCGGGGCGTCGACCGGGAACGCATCCTCATCAAGCTGGCGTCGACCTGGGAGGGCGTGGAAGCCGCGCGCGTGCTGCAGAAGGAAGGCATCGACTGCAACATGACGCTGCTTTTCTCGCTCGCGCAGGCCGCCGTCGCGGCCGACGCCGGCGCCTTTCTGATCTCGCCCTTCGTGGGCCGCATCCTCGACTGGCACAAGGCGGCCGAAGGCAAGGATTTTACGAGCGAGACCGACCCCGGCGTTCTCTCCGTGCGCACGATCTACGCCTATTACAAGGCGCACGGCGTCAAGACGGTCGTCATGGGCGCGTCCTTCCGCAACGCCGGCGAGATCGAGGCGCTCGCAGGCTGCGACCGGCTGACGATCTCGCCGCAATTGCTGGAGGAATTGTCGAAGGACGAGGGCAAGCTCGAACGCCGGCTCTCGCCCGACAGGACGGCGGGCGCGCCCGCGAAGATGAATCTGGACGAAAAGACCTTCCGCTGGCTCCTCAACGAGGACCGCATGGCGACGGAGAAACTATCCGACGGAATCCGTCTTTTCGCCAAGGATCTGCGCACGCTGCGCGAACTCGTCTCGAAGAGGCTGGAAGAAGCGGCTTGAGCGCACAAGTCGAAACAAGCGAAAGTCGAAACAAGCGAACGAGGGAGGCTTCCATGTCAACCGACAGGGCCGCGGTCGAGAAGGCCGTGCAGACCTATTTCGACGGCCTGTACGAAGGCGACGCCGACAAGCTCGCGTCGGTCTTCCATCCGACCAGCGAACTCACTTTCGAGCAGGATGGCAAACTGGTCGTGTGGACGCGCGATCAATGGCTCGACAATGTGCGCAAGCGCGAATCCGCGAAATCGAAGGGCTCGCCGCGCGACGACGCCATTCTGCTGTTCGACCAGTCCGGGCCGAACACGGCCTTCGTGAAGGTGAAGTGCCAATTGCCGCCGCTCTATTTCACCGACTATCTCGCGCTCATCAAGGCCGATGGGCAGTGGAAGGTCGCGCAGAAATTGTTCGCCACCGTGGTGAAGAAATAGTGGTTGTCATGCCCGCGAAAACGGGCGTCCAGACCCCAGGCGTTCGCGGTCTTGCTCTGGATTCCGGCCTGCGCGGGAATGACAGGTTTGGCGCGTTCAGAACTATCTGAAAGCCGCCTCGCCCTTCTCTGCAATGTCGTTCAGCGTCGCGGCGAAGGCGCGCGCCACCGGCTCGAGAATTTCCGGGCCGGTCGTGCGCAGGTCGTCGGACGGATTGTGGAAGAAGCGATGCCGTCCGGCCATGCCGAGAAAGTTCCGGTAGCCCGCCGCCTTCACGTCGCGCAATTCGCCGACCGCGGTCTTTTCCGCGACCAGTCGCGCCGCGCCGATGTCTCCGAATTTTTCGCGCACGAGCTTTTGCGCCGAAGGGCTGAGGATGAGCGCGCGGCCGGCGGAATCCACGGATTTGTCGGTCGAAAAGCCGTCCGCGCCCTTTGTCCACGAATAGCAGGCGTTGCCGGCGCCGAAATGCACCCAGGCGAGCGTATCGTCCGGCTTCGGCGCGCCGTCGTGCAGGAACACCTCCATGCCGCCGTGCCCGATCTCATGGCCGGCGGTCGCGACGAACACGAAATTGACGGACCAGTTCCGCGTCGCGGCATAGCGCGCCATGGCGAGAAAATTCGCGACGCCCGGTCCGCGTTCGCATACGCAGGAGAACCAGCCGGTCATCGGCGTCGAGACGACAATCGTCTGCTTCGCGCCGCGGCCGAGCGTCGCGACGACATTTCGGCCCGCGACATTGCGCTGATAGCGACCGTCGACGTCGACCGCGACGCTCTCGCCCTTGTTCATCGCGGCTTCGAGCGTCGCACGATCGCGGCCTGCGACGACGATGACCGGAACCGGCCAGGGCCTGTCCTCTTGCGTCACGTTATAGGCGAAGAGATCGTCGCCCGCATTTTCGATGGTCAGCAGGATCGCTTTCGGGTTCCGCGCGGCGGCTTCGGCGATCGCCTTGCGATGCGCGTCATCGAGATAGGCGCCACGGTCGTCCGGCAGCGTGATCCAGAGCAGCTTGCCTGCAGCGTCGCCGTCGCGCGTCAGACGCCCCTCGATATGAAAGCTCGCCTTGTCTTCCGGCGGCCACCAGAAGGGCAGCGCGTCGAGCTTCTTGTCGCCCACTTTCAAGGCTGCGCTTGCGACCTCGTATTGCCGCGGGAGCGCAAAATCCTGAAATCGGGTGGCGAAGCCGGCCGCCTTCAGCTCCGCCGCGATCCAGTCCGTCGTTTCGCGGTCGCCCACAGAGCCGAAGCGATGCTGGCCGAACGACGCATATCGCGCGACGTCGGCGTAGAGCCGCGCGCCGGACAGCGCATCCTGCGCCTGCGCGGAATAAGCGAGACCGAGCGTCATGGCGGCGGCCGCTGCAACGCGTCGGAGGCTCATCGCGCCTTCGCCAGCGACGCTTCCCTTATCTTGGTCAGCGTCGTGACGGGCGTGATGGCTTCCGGATCGATCTTCACATGGATGATCGAGGGCTTGCCGCTCGCAACCGCGCGCTCGAAGGCGGGCATGAAATCCTCCGTCCTGTCGACAAATTCTCCGTGGCCGCCGAAAGCGCGCGCATAGTCGGCGAAATTCGGATTCCTGAGCGCCGTGCCGCTGATGCGGCCGGGATATTCGCGCTCCTGATGCATGCGGATGGTGCCGTACATGCCGTTGTCGACGACGACGACGACAATGCCGAGATCATATTGCACGGCGGTCGCGAATTCCTGTCCGTTCATCAGGAAACAGCCGTCGCCGGCAAAGCAGACGACCGTTTTCTCGGGGAAAGCGCGCTTGGCGCCGACGGCGGCCGGCATGCCGTAGCCCATGGAGCCGGACGTCGTTGCGAGCTGACCGCCGAAGCGGGGAATTCGCAGGAAGCGGCCGACGAAAATATTGTAATTGCCGGCGCCCGACGCGACGATGAAGTTCTCGCCGAGCTTTTCGCGCAATTGAGTGATGGCCGCGCCGAACTGCATCGCGCCGGGAATGGCGGGCGCCTTGTCCGTCCATTCGACGTAATCTGCATGCGCAGCCGCGCCGGCGCCCGCCCAGGCCACGGCGTTCGGCGGCTGCACGCTTTCCAGTTGTGCGCAGAACGCCTGCGGCGTCGCGTTGATCGCGAGCGATGGCTGGTAGACGCGTCCGAGTTCGTTGGCGTCGGAATGCACGTGGACGAAAGTCTGTCGCGGCGTGGGTATGTCGAACAATGTGTAGGATTGCGACGGCATTTCCGCCATGCGGCCGCCGACGAGCAGGATGAGATCGGATTCGTCGATGCGCGCCTTCAGTTTCGGATTGGGTCCGATGCCGAGTTCGCCCGCATAGTTCGCGTGCGCATTCGGAAACAGCATGGCGCGCCGGAACGACGTCGCGACCGGCAGATCGAAGCGTTCGGCGAAACGCACGAACGAGTCGACGGCCTTGGCGCTCCAGCCGGAGCCGCCGAGGATGGCGATCGGCTTCTTGGCGGCCCAGAGCAGCTTCTGCAATTCGGCCATTTGCGTCAGGCCCGGCCAGGTCGGCGCGGGCTCGACCCGCTGCGCGTCGATCGCTTGCGCAGTCTCGGTCAGCATGTCTTCCGGCAGCGAAATCACGACGGGGCCGGGGCGGCCCTGCATCGCGACATGAAAGGCGCGCGAAACGAGTTCAGGGATCCGCGCGGGATCGTCGATCTCGCACACCCATTTCGCAGTCGACCCGAAGAACGCCTTGAAATCCATCTCCTGAAAGGCGCCGCGCCCGCGCATGGAGCGCTCGATCTGGCCGACGAACAGAATGAGCGGCGTCGAATCGTGTTCGGCGATGTGGATGGCGTGCGCGGCGTTGGTTGCGCCGGGACCGCGTGTGACGAAAGCGATTCCAGGCCGTCCTGTCAGGCGCGCTGTCGCTTCCGCAGCGAGCGCCGCGCCTGTTTCCTGGCGGCACACGGTCACCTGCACGGACGAGTCGTGGAGCGCGTCGAGCACGGCGAGATAGGATTCGCCCGGCACGCAGAAAACATGGCTGACGCCCTGAATGGCGAGCTGGTCGACGAGAATCCGGCCGCCGGTGCGAAGGTTCGACTGTTTCATTTGCCGCCTCCCCAGGCGGGGTCCGCCAGTACCTCCGCCGTGTGTTCGCCGAGCGCCGGCGCGTGCCGGGGCGACGCCGCGGGCTTGCCGTCGATCATGATCGCCGAACGAATGCCCGGCGTCGAACCGCCCCTGGCTTTCGGATTGGGACGATCGATCCGCATGCCCCGGTGGATGACCTGCGGGTCGGCGAACACATCGGGAATGGTGTTGATCGGGCCCGCCGGCACGCCGATGGCGTCGAGTTTCGGCAGCAGCTCCGCGCGGGTGAATTGCGAAGTGAGCGCGTTCAGCTTTTCGTCCATCGCCTTGCGATTGACCGCGCGGTCGGGCATCAGCGCGAAACGCGGATCGTCCGCCATGTCGGGCGCGCCGAGCGCGGTCACGAGCTTGCGGAACTGGCCGTTGTTCGCGGTGGCGATGATGATGTCACCGTCCGCCACCTTGTAGACATCGTAGGGCGTGACATTCGGATGCGCGTTGCCCATGCGCTTGCCGGCCGTCCCGCCGACAAAATAGTTCAGCGCCTGGAAGCCGAGCACGCCGGTAACGCTGTCGATCAGCGCACAGTCGATGTATGCGCCCTCGCCCGTCTTCTGCCGACGAATGATCGCGGCCTGTATGGCATTGGCTGCATACATGCCGGTGAAGATATCGACGATCGAAATTCCGACCTTGGTCGGCGGTCCGTCGGCCTGACCGGTCACGTGCATGATGCCGCCCATGCCCTGCAGCAGGAAGTCGTAGCCTGCGCGCGGCGCATAGGGGCCGGTCTGGCCGAAGCCGGTGATCGAGCAATAGATCACGTCCGGCTTCACCTTTTTGAGGCCCTCGTAGTCGAGCCCGAATTTCTTCAGGCCGCCGACCTTGAAGTTTTCGATCACGACATCCGCATTGGCGGCGAGCCGCCGCACCAGAGCGCGCCCCTCTTCGGTTTCGAAATCGGCTTCGATGCAACGTTTGCCGCGATTGCAGCCGTAGAAATAGGCGGCGCCGAGCTTCTCGCCGTCCTCGCTCTCCACGAAAGGCGGGCCCCATTGCCGCGTGTCGTCGCCCTCGCGCGCGCGCTCGACCTTCACGACATCGGCGCCGAGATCGGCGAGCAATTGCCCGGCCCAAGGTCCGGCGAGAATGCGGGCGAGTTCGAGGACGCGTATGCCGGCGAGAGGTTCGGTCATGTCTGCAGAAAATCCTTGTCCGGGGAACAGATGCCAGGGGCTAGCAGTCTAACAGAGATCGGACGCCCGGAGGCAAGAATGGCGAAATCGCGGAAGAAGGGAGATCGCGTCGCCTGAACGTCGTCGGGCGGACGCAGCGTCGGCGAGATCGCGAAGAAGCAGACATCGGCGACACAGACCACATCGCACAAGGCAGCGGTCTTCAGGGCGAACCCCGAATTCATCGTAGAAAGCAGACAGTCGGGCAAGCGCACAGGGCCCGCGCGCTGAAAAAGGCCTGATCCGCGGTCCCGGCGTTGTCCACGCTTCCGCCGCCGTGCGATGGTCGGCGTTCTCCGGGGGGAGGCGCAGATGACAGCCAGGACGATGGACGACGAGGCCGCGATCGAAGCCGTTTTGCGCGAGTATGCCGACCTTACCAACGCCCGCGATTGCACGGGCGTTGCAAGCCGAAGCTACCGGACGCCCGTTCTTCTCGTGGATGGGAACGGCGGGCATACGGCTTTTCCCGACCGCGCGGCGCTCGAGGCCGGATTCGAGGCCTACCTCGAAGGAGAGGAGAAGGCAGGCTGGGTCAGCTCGAGCATATCGAAGATGGAGCTTCGGCTCGTCTCGAAGACGGTCGCGCTCGCCTATGTCGACTACCACAAGACGCAGAAGCACGGACACGCCGCGGACGGCTGGATCTACATTTTTCAGAAACACGCCGGGGTCTGGCGCATTGTCTGCGTGGCGGCGCGCGATGTTTGAGAATCCGGGCCATCATGCCGGCAACGGCGGCTTGCGCCGCGGCGGCGAGAGCGCGCCGGCAGTCAGGTCGAGCTGAAGATAGCACGGGTCGAAGGCCGCCCGCGCACGAAGCTTTCGCCAATCCCGAATCAGAAGTCGCCGCCCCCGCACTTCCGCGCAGCCCTCGTGGCGCAGGCGCCGAACCAGGCGATTCACCGTGACGATCGAGAGCCCGAGCATCTGCCCGACCTGCGACTGGTTGAGCGGGAAGTCGCAGGTCCGGTCCCTGGTGAGCCCGGCCTGCCAGTTCCGGACGTAATGCTCGCAAAAGAGATGCGCGATGCGTTCGAGCGAGCTGCGTGCGCCGTTGGTGGTCACCGCCTGACGGACAACCGCAGCGTCGAGAAGGCTCTCCCGCCACAAGGCGGCGGCGAAAGCCGGCGATTTCAGAAGCACGGCTTTCAGTTGCTCGTGCGGCGCGAGCGCGACCATGGATTCCTCCACTGCCTCCAGCGAATGGTCGAGTTCGCCCAGCATGAAGCATTGCAGGTCCGGCATGTCGCCGGCCATGTGCAGGCTGATGTATTGCCGCGCGCCGGTCGCCAGCGTCTGATAGCGCGCGAGCGTACCGGACAGGACGAACACCGATCGACGCGGCCGGTCGCCCTGCCGTACGACGTCGACGCCGGAGACGACGGTCGCGACCTCCAGCCGGAGCGCGGCAAGAAGATGGTCGAAGTCGTCCGTCGAGAGCGACGTGTGCCTTTTCAGCCGCGCGACGAAACTGCGCATCGCCGCGACCGCGTTCCATGTGTGCCGGCGTTCGAAAGAGATCATCCCTCCTTAACGCGGAAAGTC
This sequence comes from Hyphomicrobiales bacterium, assembly GCA_028868735.1. Lineage (GTDB taxonomy): Bacteria > Pseudomonadota > Alphaproteobacteria > Rhizobiales > Beijerinckiaceae > JAJXWB01. The sequence continues at coordinate 12,687 of JAGWTW010000103.1, forward strand.
CTCGGTCGTTCTCTAACCGTTGCGGTAGGTGTAGCTGTATCCGTTGAGGGCGGGCGCTCCGCCGAGATGCGCATAGAGCACTTTCGAGCCTTCCGGAAAATAGCCCTTCTTCACGAGGTCGATCAGTCCCTGCATCGACTTTCCTTCGTATACCGGATCGGTGATCATGGCCTCGGTGCGCGCAGCGAAACGAATCGCCTCGTTCGTCTCCTTGCTCGGCACGCCATAGGCTGGATAAGCGTAGTCCTCGAGAATGACGATCTCGTCGTCGCGCACTCTGCGGCCGAGCTCGACGAGATCGGCGGTGTTGTCCACGATCTGACGGACCTGTTCGCGCAATTGAGCCGGCGTGCCCGAACCGTCGATGCCGATGACCCGATCGGCGCGGCCGTCGGCCGCGAAGCCGACGATCATGCCGGCCTGCGTCGAGCCGGTGACGACGCAAACGATAATGTAGTCGAATTTCACGCCCATCTGCGCTTCCTGCGCGCGCACTTCCTCGGCAAAGCCGACATAGCCGAGGCCGCCCAGCTTGTGGACGGACGCGCCGGCCGGAATGGCGTAGGGCTTGCCGCCCCTGTCCTTAACCGACTGGATTGCGTCCTCCCAGCTCTTGCGGATTCCGATATCGAACCCTTCGTCGACGATACGGCTGTCGGCGCCCAGGAGGCGGGTGAGGAGTATGTTGCCGACGCGATCGTAGACGGCGTCGTCGTGCGGCACCCAGGCCTCCTGTATCACGACGCATTTCATGCCGATCTTCGCCGCCACAGCTGCGACCATGCGCGTGTGGTTCGATTGCACGCCGCCGATCGAAACGAGCGTATCGGCGTTCGAGGCGATGGCGTCCGGCACGATATATTCGAGCTTGCGCAGTTTGTTGCCGCCCAGGGCGAGGCCCGAATTGCAATCGTCACGTTTTGCATAGATTTGCACGCGGCCGCCCAGCGCCTTCGTCATGCGCGGCAGAAATTCGATCGGCGTCGGGCCGAAGGTGAGCGGATAGCATTCGAACTTGTCCAGCCTCAACATTGCGGTCTCCATGGCGCAGGCGCGTAGAAGTGTAGCAGACAAGCCGGCTCGAATACGAGCGGCGTTGTGCGGTTACGCCCGCTTATCTGGGGCGCGCCAAAGCAATTGGGTGCGAGCGCTTCAGGCGGCAGCCGAAACGATGTTGCGCGGCGCGCCATTCCAGAATGCGTCGACATTGTCGACAAGCTGGTCGGCGAGCGCCTGGACCGCCTCGCGGCTCGCCCATGCGACGTGCGGCGTCAGAATGAAATTCGGCAGGTCGGTCAGCTGCATCAACGGATGATCGTGGGAGGGAGGCTCGATCGTGGCGACATCGAAGCCCGCGCCGGCGATCTGGCCGCTGCGCAGAGCCGTCGCGAGCGCGGTCTCGTCGACAAGGCCGCCGCGCGCCGTGTTGACGAGAATCGGCCGCCGCGCCATCTGCGCGAATTCGGCCGCGCCGATCATGTTGCGCGTGCCTGCCGTCAAGGGCGCGTGCAGCGTGATGATGTCGCTTGTGCGCAGAATCTCCTCGAACGGCGTGTAGAGCGGCCCCATGCCCGACGCGCCCTTGTAGGCGGAGAAAAGAACCCGCATACCGAAGCCGCGCGCAATCTGCGCGACGGATTGGCCGAGCGCGCCGTCGCCGATGACGCCCAGCGTCGATCCCGCGAGATCGCGGATCGGATAGTCGAAATAGCAGAATTGTCCGGCTTGACCCCAGCGGCCGACGCGCACGGATTCGCGATAGGCGACGATGCTGCGCCGCAAGGCGAGAATGAGGGCGAACGTGTGCTCGGGGACCGTGTTGACGGCATAGCCGCGAATATTCGACACCGCGACGCCGCGCGCTGCGCACGCGCCCACATCGACAACGTCCGAACCGGTCGCCGCGATCGCAACCAGACGCAAATTCCGCGCGCCCGCGATCGCATCCTTGCTCACCGGCGCCTTGTTGGTGATGACGATATCGGCGTCAGCGATCCGCGACGCGACCGCGTTCGGCGCAGTCGCTGCGTATTCCTGCAATTCGTGCGGGAAGGCGAAGGGCCGCAGGGCGACATCCGTCGGCATCGTGTCGCGGTCCAGAAATACGACGCGCGCCTTTTTAGCTGGCTTGCTCATGCGTTGACCCCCATCATCGTGCGAGAAGACGCCTGGCTGTTTCGACGACGCGCTCGGGCGTAATGCCGAAATGGCGGTAGAGTTCGTCGCCTGGCCCGGAAGCGCCGAAACTCGACATACCCACGAAATCGCCATGCGCGCCGATCCAGCGATCCCAGCCGAGACGCACGGCGGCCTCGACCGCGACGCGCGCGCCCGCGCCGAGCACGCTTTTTTGATAAGCGTCGTCCTGCGCCTCGAAAAATTCCCAGCAGGGCATCGACACGACGGCGGTCGGCGTTTCCGCCGCCTGCAATATCTCGCGCGCGGCGAGGGCGACCGAAACTTCGGAACCGGTCGCCAGAAGCGTGACCTGCCGTTCGCCGTTCGCTTCCGCCAGCACGTAGGCGCCGCGCGCGGAACGGCTTTCGCCTGCATCGCTTCGCACCGGCTGCAGCGCCTGCCGCGAGCAGATCATCGACGACGGGCCATTCCTGCGCGCGAGCGCGAGCGCCCAGCATTCGGCGGCCTCGACGCCGTCAGCCGGGCGGAACACGGCCATGTTCGGCATGGCGCGCAGCGAGGCGAGATATTCGACGGGCTGGTGCGTCGGTCCGTTCTTGCCGATGCCGATGGAATCGTGGCTGTAGATCGTCACGACAGGCAATTCCATCAGCGCCGCCATACGCAGCGCCGGCCGCATGTAGTCGGAGAAGACGAGGTAGGTCGCGCCGAGCGGCAGCACGCCGCCATGCGCGGCCATGCCGTTCATCATCGCGCCCATCGCATGTTCGCGAATGCCGTAATGCACATAGCGGCCAGCGCGGTGTTCGGCGGAGAAAGCCTGCAGCGCGCGCTTGCAGTTCGTGGGGCCCTCGAGATCGGGCGCGCCGGCGATGAGTTCGGGAATCGCGTCGGCGAGCAAGGCGACGATGTCGGCCGTCGCCTCATTCGTCGAACGCGCGGGACGCGTAGCGGCCATTTCCGCGCCGAAGGCCGCGAGTTTGCCTGCCCAGTCCTCCGGCAGATCGCCGCGCACCAGACGCTCGAGCATGTCGCGCTGGCCGGCGGGCATGGCCGAGACGCGCGCGCGCCAGGTCTCGTAGGCGGCTTCGTTGCGGCCGGCGACGTCGCGCCTCCATGCGCTCGCCACATCGCCGGGAATTTCGAAAGCGCCCGCGGTCCACCCCGCGGCTGCGCGGGCGTCCTGCAAATCCTGCGCGAAGACACGCCCGCCATGGGCGCCGCGTTTGCCTTCGAGCCTGGGCAAGCCTTTGCCGATCGTCGTGCGGCAGGCGATCATCGTGGGCCGCGGATCTTTCCGTGCAAGCGTCAAAGCTGCGGAGACCGCTTCGACATCGTGACCGTCGACGTCGATCACCTGCCAGTTGGCGATCCTGAATCGCGCGCGCACATCTTCCGAGATCGCAAAATCGGTATGACCGTCGTCGGTCATGCGGTTGTCGTCCCAAAGGAAGCAGAGTTTGCCGAGCCGCAGATGGCCCGCGAGCGAGACGACTTCGTGCGCGACGCCTTCCTGAAGGCAGCCGTCGCCGACGAGCGCATAGGTGCGGTGATCGACGATGTCCGAGCCGAAAGTCGCGTTGAGCCAGGCTTCGGCGACCGCCATGCCGACGGCGTTGGCGATGCCCTGCCCGAGCGGGCCCGTCGTCACCTCGATGCCGAGGGCGGCTGCGCGTTCGGGATGGCCATGCGTGTGCGCGCCGAGTTCACGAAAGCGCTCGAGCTCCTCGATCGGGAAACCCGCATAACCCGACAGGTGCAGCAGCGCATAGACGAGCATAGAGCCGTGTCCGTTCGACATGACGAAGCGGTCGCGGTCGAACCAGAGCGGATCTGCGGGATTGCACTTGAGATGCCGCGTGTAGAGCGCGGTTGCGATTTCGGCGCAGCCGAGCGGCGCGCCGGGATGACCGTCGGCGGCGCGCTCGATCGCATCGAGCGAGAGAAAGCGGATCGCATCCGCCATACTCTTGGGCAAGACGGCGTCGGCGGAGGGTTCAGGCAGCGGCGACAGGATGGACATGGACGCGATTCTCCGTGCGCGCTGCATGAGGAAGCGGCGCGATCAGGCGTTGCAGGCGCGAGGCGCGGGCCTCAGTTCAGAAGACCGGTCGAAAGCCAGGGAACGAATGCGACGACGAGCAACCCGACGAGAAGCGCCGCCAGATAGCTCCAGATGCGTTTGAGGCCGGCGTTCGGATCGACCTGGCCGATCGAGCAGGCCGCGTAATAACCGAGC
>JAGWTW010000104.1 GCA_028868735.1 Hyphomicrobiales bacterium
AATCGTGCGAGGGGTCGAGCAGCCGGTGAAGATGAACGATAAAGTATCGCATGTGCGCGTTGTCGACGGTCGCCTGCGCCTTCGCCTTCCACGCGGCGTGTGCGCTCGCATAGTTGGGAAACATGCCGACCATGTCGATCTTGTCGAGATCCTTGAATTCGTGCTTGTCCAGATCGACGAGTTCGCCGCCGAACACGAAATGAGGCAACTGCTTTTCCGAACTCTTCGTCATCATGTCTGCGCCTTGTAGAGCAAAAGTGGTGCAGGCGTTTCCGCTCAATGCCCCCGTGCGACGGCGGCAAGGAGTTCGGCATGCCGCGCGGCCGAAGCCGCCGCCAGCGGTCCGTGCTTCAGATCGCGGCGATTATATACCGGCGCCCGGCCGTCGAGGCCGGTGAGCATGCCGCCCGCTTCATGCAGGATCAGGTCAGCCGCTGCAATATCCCAATCATGCGAATTGGTCGAAGAAACGGCCGCCTCGATTTCACCGCCCGCGACATGAGCAAAACGAAGGGCGAGCGAAGGGATTTTCGGGACATGCGTCATGCCGAGCGTCTCCGCCTTCTTGGCGAGCGGCTGCGGGCCGGCGATCCTGCCGCCGGCGAGCGGTCCTGCGCTCGAAAGATCGAGGGGAACGCCATTGCGGCGCGCGCCATGCCCGAGAGCGGCGACGAACCGCTCGCCGAGCGCCGGCGCGATGACGACGCCCGCGACCGGGCGGCCGCCGCGCACCAGCGCGATCGACACGGACCAACGCGGATCGCCTGCGGCGAAACCGCGGGTGCCGTCGATCGGATCGATCACGAATACGGATTCGGCGGAGAGGCGGGCCTCGGTGTCGGCTGTCTCTTCCGACAGCCAGCCAGCGTCGGGAAACAACGCCTGCAATCGTTCCGCCAGAAACCAATCGACGGCGAGATCCGCCTCGGTCACCGGCGAGCCGCCGTTCTTGAAATCGGTTCGCGCGGTCGTCTTTTCGCCCGATCTGAACCAGCGCATGGCGATCGCGCCCGCCTCGGCGGCGGCGGCGTCGAGCGCGGCCGCGATCAACTGGAAGGGGGTTTCGGCGACGAGCGGCATCCGCCGGTCCTAGGCCTCGCCCGCCTGTTGCGCAAGGCGGAAGCGCGTCGCTGGATCGATCGAATTTTACCGGTTCGATTGATCGCTCGTCGACCAAGGTGAAACGTTTACGCTCGTTTCACCAAGCAAATTAGCGCTTTGAGCGGGTTCGAAGCTTCACGTTCGAGGGTATGACGAACACAGCCAAGCCATTTCCAGATTCCTGCGCCGCCGCAGAATGGCGCGGCCTAGCCATAGGCGTCGACGAGCGCGACGGCGGCTTCGTCTATCGCGTGCGCATGGTGCACGACGATCAGGCGACGGCGACGGTGATCGTGCAGACTCCGGACGAACAGGAAGCGATCGTCGCGTGGCGTTACTGGAGCGCAAGCCTGCGCCTGCCGCGTCTCGTCGAAAAGGCGCCCGGCCTGTATCACGCGCTGGAGACGCGTTTCGGCGCGCTACTCGTTCGCCCACGCTCGGCGCGTCGTCGTGGATCGCCGCTCGCATCGCGCCGGCCGAGGCGTTTGGCGTTACGCAATACGGGCCGCAGGCACGGGCTATCCGTAATCTCAGGCGAACGCGAGATCATCGCGCGCAGCTGATCTGCCGCATCCTCAGGCGAGCGCCGCGGCGGCGAGCCCCGCGAACAAGAGAAAACCGGCGTCGCGGTTGGCGCGGAAGAGTTTCAGCGCGCACGCCTTGTCGTCCTGCCGGATTGCGGAAACCTGCCAGGCGAGATGCGCCGCAAAGGCGATCACGCCGACCTGCGCGCTCCAATGCACATGCGCGGCGAGTACTGCGGCTTCCGCCAACGCCGCCGCGCCCGCGTACATGGCGCCAACGCCGACGCGCACATTGTCGCCGAACAGGCGCGCCGTCGAGCGAACGCCGGCAATCGCGTCGTCGCGAATGTCCTGCAACGCGTAGATCGTGTCGTAGCCGATCGTCCACAGGATCGCTGAGCCGTAGAGCAGGAAGGCGGGCGGCGCCAGAGAACCGAAGACGGCTGCCCAGCCCATCAGCGCGCCCCAGGCGAAGGCGAGGCCAAGCACAGCCTGCGGCCAAGATGTGATTCGCTTCATGAAGGGGTATGCCAGCACGATTGCGATCGACGCGAATCCGGTCGCTATGGCGAATGCATTGAAGCACAGGAGAACCGCAAGCCCGACCAGACATTGCAGGGCGATGAAGACCGCAGCCTGTTTCGGCGTGGCGCGGCCCGAGGGCAGGGGGCGTCCGCGCGTCCGCTCGACCTGGGCGTCGATATCGCGGTCGACGAGGTCATTGTAGGTCGAACCCGCGCCACGCATGGCGATGGCGCCGATCAGAAACAGCAGCATATGTGTGATGTGTAGGCCCTTGCCTTCGACGGCGCTCGCAAGGGCGCTCGATTCCCAGCATGGCAAAAGGATCAGCTGCCAGCCTATTGGCCGGTCTATGCGCGCAAGCTGGATGAAGGGCGTGGCCCATTCCGGGGCGCGCGCCAGCACGGGATGCGAAATCGAATCGGGAAGTCCGCGAGCAGGCCCTGGCGTCGGGGTCACAGCGGCCCGGTGGGCAATTTCTGCACTTGCTGGGCGTTGGCGCCGCCGCCGCCCTCGGCCGCCTGCTTTTGCGCCTGCCTGATCTTCGCCGCTATGTTGCAGGCCTGCCCCGCCGTCTTTGCGAACTGGCCCCGCTGTCCCTTGGCGCCGTCGACCAGCTGATCCGGAATGCCGCACCAATCCTTGTTTTTTTCCATGTAGGCGACGGTCTCGTTGAGGATGGACGTCAACGACCGGAACTTCGGACAAGCGGCGATCGGATCGAGCTGCTTCTTCTTGCCCCCTTTGGCGTGCGACATGGCGTTGAGCTGCGCGATGACGCCGTCGCGGCGCTTCATGAATGTCTGGATGTCGCTCTGACAATCCGCGCGTGCGGGGACGGAAGCGACAATCGCAAGCAGGGCGCCGACACCGGCAGCGCGAACAAATCTCTGTGACGCCAGCATTTTCACAAACCTTCGGAGAGGGCGCTTTCATATCGCGACCGCGCGCCCTGCGGCAAGCGGCGTTGACCATAGTAAAACGGCGGCTTTGGGGCGCAGGGGCGACTGCGGGCCGGCGTGCGCGATAAGACAATCGTCCAATGGCCGTCGCGGCGTCAGAAATATCAATTATTTCAATAAATTGAGCAGCCACGGCGCCGCCTTGACACGAAATTGCCGCGTCAATATGGTGCGCGCGATTTTCAAGGGGCGCCGCCGATCGAGGCTGCGTCGATTCCCCGGAAAAATCGGGCGTTCCAGCCAATTGCGCCGCTCGCTTTCGCGGCCTTCTGGGCCTATAGGTGCGCCGGATTTCGAGGATTCGCGCATGGCCGAGCACGGCGACAAGAACGATGCGGAGCTTCGGGCGCGGCTCGATGCGCTTGCCGGCCGGATAGCCGACGCATCGGAACCCTCGAAGGAGCCGCAGGTCGAAACGCCTGTGGATGGCGCAATGGGGTCGGCGATCGGCGTCGGCATGCGCGCCATGGGCGAGTTTGTCGGCGCCGTGGGCGTCGGCGCGGTTATCGGATGGCAGCTCGACGAGTGGCTGCATTCGTCGCCGGCCGCGCTGCTGATCTTCCTGGCGCTGGGAACGGCGGCAGGCTTCTACAACGTGTACCGGGTGGCCTCTAAACCGACGCCCGGCGCGCGCAAATAGCGGGCGCGCCCGCAGGACTCTAAGCAGCGGCGCCCTGCGCCGGGACGATGTGAAAAGGTGCGATAGTGGCCGAAGAACAAACGATCGATCCGATCCATCAGTTCAACATCAATCGCATTTTCGACCTGCATGTGGGCGGCGTTGACGCCTCCTTCACGAACGCCTCGCTGTTCATGCTCATCATCTTCGTCGCCATTACCGCGCTGATGGTGCTTGGCACCTCCGGCCGTCATATCGTGCCGACGCGTCTTCAGGCCGCCGCCGAAATGGCCTACGAATTCGTCGCCTCCACCGTGCGCGACACGGCCGGCACCGCTGGCATGCGCTTCTTTCCGTTTGTCTTTTCGCTGTTCATGTTCGTGTTGTTTTCGAACCTGATCGGCCTCATTCCCGGCGCCTTCACCGTCACCAGCCAGATCGTCGTCACCTTCGCCTTCTCGGCGCTGATCATCGGTCTCGTGCTCGTCTACGGATTTTGGAAGCACGGCGCGCATTTCCTGCATCTGTTCGTGCCGTCGGGTGTGACGCCCGCGCTGCTGCCCTTCATCGTGCTGATCGAGATCATCTCCTTCGCCGCGCGTCCGATCACGCTTTCCGTTCGTCTCTTCGCCAACATGCTGGCAGGCCACATCACGCTGAAGGTTTTTGGCGGCTTCGTGGCCATGCTTCTGGGCGCCGGCGTCTCTGCGGTCATCTTCCCGCTCCCGCTGATCGCCATCATCCTGCTTTTCGCGCTGGAGTTGCTGGTCGCCGTGCTTCAGGCCTACGTCTTCGCCATTCTCACCTGCGTCTATCTCAACGACGCAATTCACCCGGGCCACTAATAAAAGGCGCGTGCGCCACAACAACAGATAGTCGCCCTAAACACGCAAGAAGGAACGCATAAAATGGATCCTACCGCAGCCAGATACATCGGCGCCGGTCTCGCCGGCATCGGCATGGGCGCAGCCGCCATCGGCGTCGGCCTCATCTTCGGCAACTTCCTCTCGGGCGCGCTGCGCAATCCCTCGGCCTCGGACGCCCAGTTCGGTCGCGCGTTCATCGGCGCGGCGCTCGCGGAAGGTCTCGGCATCTTCGCGTTCCTCGTCGCGATCCTGCTCCTCTTCGTGATGAAGTGATCCTGTCGCGCGCCCCTCGCGGGGCGCGCGTTTTCCCTGAAGGTTTGACGCGGAAACGACCATGGCCGAACACGAAACCCATGCGGGCACCGAAGCCCCCGGCGGCGCCCACGAAGGCGGCGGCGCGTTCCCGCCTTTCGACACCACGCATTTCGCCTCCCAGCTCGTCTGGCTCGCGATCACATTCGGGCTGCTCTACCTGATGATGTCGAAGATCGCGCTTCCGCGCGTCGGCGGCATTCTCAAGGACCGCTCGACCAAGATTTCCGGCGATCTGGAGGCCGCAAAGGCCGCGCAGGCCAAGGCCGAAGCCGCCCGCGCCGACCAGGACAAGGCGCTCGCCGATGCGCGCGCCAAGGCCCAGGCCATGGGACAGGCGACGCACCAGCAGCTCGCCGCCGAAGCCGACGCCAAGCGCAAGGCGCTCGAGTCGGAGCTCAATGCAAAGCTCGCCGCGGCCGACGCTCAGATCTCCGACATGAAAACCAAGGCCATGGCCAATGTCGAAAGCATAGCCAAGGACGCCGCCGCCGCTATCGTCCAGCAGATTACCGGCAAAGCCGCGGATCCGCAGAAGATCGCCGCTGCCATCGGCGAAGCCGCGAAAGGTTGACGACAATGCTGCATGACGCCGAAACCTGGGTCGCCATCGGCTTTCTGATCTTTATCGGCGTGCTCGCCTGGCACGGCGTTCACGACAAGCTTCTCGGCGCCCTCGACGCCCGCATCGACGGCGTGAAGAAGGAACTGGCCGAGGCCCAGAAATTGCGCGACGAAGCGCAGGCGCTGCTCGCCTCGTTCGAAGCCAAGCGCAAGGAAGCCGAGGCGGAGGCCGCCGCCATCGTCGCGCAGGCCAAGCAGGAAGCCGAGCTTCTCGCGAAAGAGGCGCAGGTCCGCACGGCCGACTTCATCGCGCGCCGCACCAAGCAGGCCGAAGACAAGATCGCCCAGGCGGAGGCGCAGGCAGCCAGCGACGTACGCAGCGCTGCCGCCGACGCTGCCGTGAAAGCGGCCGAGACCGTCCTCAAGACCGATGTCAAGGGCGCGGCAGGCGCGAGCATCGTCGATCAGGGCATCAAGGACATCGGCCGTCTGCTGCACTGAGAAGTCCGACGAGGTTTGATCCGGCGATCCGGCGGCGTCGCTCCCGGGTCGCCGCTTCGTTTGTGCAGCCTGACCCTGCGGCAGCGGCGTCATCTTCCTCTTTCGCTCCTCGCGTCATGCCAATATGGTTTGCGCGGATTTGAAGCCGAGACCGGGCCGCAAGGACAATGGCGCCGCCACATGCGCCGGCGCGAAGAGCAGGAATTGAAGGCATGACCGTGAAGTTCGCCATCCATCCCACGACCTCGCCGACGTCGGACGCGGAGCGGGCGGCCAAGCTCGTAGATCCGGGGTTCGGGCGTATCTTCACCGATCATATGGCGACCATCCGCTATTCGCAGGCGAACGGCTGGCATGACGCGCGCATCGAGCCGCGCAAGGCCTTCGCACTCGATCCGGCCGTCGCAGTGCTGCATTACGCGCAGGAGATCTTCGAGGGGCTGAAAGCCTATAAGACGGACGCCGGCGGCGTGAACCTGTTCCGCCCCGACGCCAACGCGCGCCGCTTCCGGGACTCGGCGGACCGCATGGCGATGGCGCAATTGCCAGAAGACCTCTTCGTCGAAGCGGTCGAGCAGATCGTGCGCGTGGATCGCGCGTGGATGCCGGGCGGCGAAGGCAGCCTCTATCTGCGTCCCTTCATGATCGCGAGCGAAGTGTTTCTCGGCGTGAAACCGTCCGGCGACTATCTCTTCGCCGTCATCGCATCGCCGGTCGGGTCTTACTTCAAGGGCGGCCCCGCGCCGGTTTCGATCTGGGTGTCGGAGAATTACACGCGCGCGGCGATCGGCGGCACCGGCGCCGTGAAATGCGGCGGCAACTATGCCGCCAGCCTGCGCGCGCAGGCCGAAGCCATCGAACGCGGCTGCGACCAGGTTGTGTTCCTCGACGCGGTCGAGCGCAAATACGTCGAGGAACTGGGCGGGATGAACGTGTTCTTCGTATTCGACGACGGTTCGCTGCTGACGCCGCCGCTCGGCACGATATTGCCCGGCATCACCCGCGATTCGATTCTCGCTCTCGCGCGCAAGCAGGGCAAGATCGTTCGCGAAGAGCCCTATACGATCGGTCAGTGGCGCGCGGACGCAGCCTCCGGCAAGCTTCGCGAAGCATTCGCCTGCGGCACAGCCGCGGTTATATCGCCGATCGGCACGGTGCGTTCGACGAGCGGCGATTTTACGATAAACGGCGGAAAGGCAGGCGAAGTGGCGATGGGCCTGCGCAAGACGCTGGTCGATATCCAGTACGGCCGCGCGCCTGATCCCTCCGGCTGGGTTCGCAAGGTTTTTTGAGGACCTCGGTCCTGCTCGCGAAACCGGCGCGCGGTTTCCAGTTGGCGGCGAATTTAAGCTTGTTTCCCGACGGACCTCAGGCGCGTCGGGAATGGCAGATTATTCCGCTGCCTCCGCCCACGCTTCGCGCTTCTTCCATTTGAGCACAGGATTGCGCGCTGCGCGCGTCTCGTCGAGCCGCGCGCGCGGCGAAAAGCGCGGCGCTTTCGCAAATCTCTCCTCGTCGCCACGCAGGGCGCGAAACGCGAGATCGCGCATGGCCATGACGAAGAGGTCGAGCGAGGCGCGCGATTCCGATTCCGTCGGTTCGATCAGCATCGCGCCCTTCACGACCAGCGGGAAATAGACCGTCATCGGGTGGAAGCCCTCGTCGATAAGCGCTTTGGCGAAATCGAGCGTGGAAACATGCGTGCCTTTGAGCCATGTCTCGTCGAACAGCACCTCATGCATACAGGCGCGGTCGCCGAACGGCTGCGAGAAAATGTCGGAAAGACAGGCGCGCACGTAATTGGCGTTGAGAACCGCATCCTGGGACGCCTGCCTCAATCCGTCTGATCCATGCGACAGGATGTAGGAGAGCGCGCGCACATACATGCCCATCTGCCCCTGAAACGCGGTCATACGACCGAACGCCTGATTGCCGTCGCGCTCCTCCACGAGTTTGAGCCCTTCGCCGTCTTTCGCGAGAAAGGGCAACGGCGCGAAGGCCGCGAGCCGCTCCGACAGGACGACAGGACCCGATCCCGGGCCGCCGCCGCCGTGGGGCGTCGAAAATGTCTTGTGAAGGTTGATGTGCATGGCGTCGACGCCCAGATCGCCGGGACGCGCGATGCCGACGATCGCGTTGAAATTTGCGCCGTCACAATAGAAATATCCGCCGGCTTCGTGAACCGCCGCTGCGATCTCGACGATCTCGCGCTCGAAAAGGCCGCAGGTGTTGGGGTTTGTAAGCATGATGGCGGCGACATGCGGCCCGAGCTTTTCTTTCACCGCAGCAGGGTGAACCAGCCCGTCTTCGCCGGCCGGGACCGATTGTACGTCGAATCCGATCAACGCCGCAGTCGCGGGGTTTGTCCCATGCGCGGAATCCGGCACGAGCACGGTCTTGCGCGTCTGGTCCTCGCCGCGTGAAGCGATGGCGGCCTTGATCGCCATCATTCCCGCGAGCTCGCCGTGCGCGCCCGCCTTCGGAGAAAGCGCGACGGCGCTCATGTTGGTGAGCTCGATCAGCCAGCGCGACAATTCCTGCATCAGCATGAGCGCGCCCTGCACGGTCGATTGCGGTTGCAGCGGATGAACGTCGCCGAAGCCCGGCAGCCGCGCCATTTTTTCGTTGAGGCGCGGATTATGCTTCATCGTGCAGGAGCCCAGCGGGAACATGCCGGTGTCGATCGAATAATTCTTTCGCGAAAGGCGAACGTAATGGCGGACCATTTCCGGTTCCGACAATCCCGGCAGTTCCAGTTCGCTCGCGCGGGACATGCCGCCGAGGCGGTCGGAAAACGGCGCCGGCTCGTCGACGTCGACGCCGGTCGTGTCGAACCGGTTCTGGTCGAAGATCAGCGATTCCTCGATGTCGAGCGCGCGGTTTCCCGTGAAGGTCTCGCGCGCGGCGCCGTGGGCCTCGGCGGGTTGAGTAGAGCGTCCCTGATTGTTGAGCATCACTGCGCTGCCTTGATCGCGGAAACGAAGGCCGTACGGTCTTCGTCTGTGTTCACTTCCGTATTGGCGACGATGAGAAGATCGTCGAGGCCGGCTCGCGGCAGCAACCGCGAGACCGGGACGCCGGCGAGCACGCCGCGCTGCGCCATCGCCTCGACCGCCGCCGCCGAGTCGCCCTTCGTGCGAATGGTGAATTCGTTGAAGAACGTACGGTTCAGCACTTCAACGCCCGCGCTCTCGAGCAGCGCCGCCAGTTTCACGGCGTTCGCGTGATTGACGCGTGCGAGCCTTTTCAGGCCGACTCCGCCGAGCAGCGTCATGTGCATGGAAAAGGCCAGCGCGCACAGGCCGGAGTTCGTGCAGATGTTCGACGTCGCCTTTTCGCGGCGAATGTGCTGCTCGCGCGTCGACAGCGTGAGCACGAAGCCGCGCTTGCCGTTGGCGTCGACCGTTTCGCCGCACAGGCGGCCGGGCATTTGCCGGATATATTTCTCGCGCGTCGCGAACAGGCCGACATACGGGCCGCCGAAATTCAGCGCATTGCCGATCGACTGACCCTCGCCGACGACGATGTCCGCTCCCATCTCGCCCGGCGCCTTCACGAGCCCGAGCGAAACGGCTTCGGTGAACACGGCTATCAGCAGGGCGCCGTTGGCATGACACGCTTCCGCGATCGGTTCGAGATCGCGAATATTGCCGAATACGTCCGGCGACTGCACGACCACGCACGACGTTTCCTTGTCGATTTGCGCGACAATATCCTCTTGCGCCTGCACATCCGGCGGCAGCGTCGTCACGGCATCGTCAGCCATGTCCGAAAGCGTGCGGACGACCTCCGCGTAATGCGGGTGCAAACCGCCTGACAGCAACGCCTTGCGCCGTCGCGTCACGCGATGCGCCATCAAGACGGCTTCGCCGCAACCGGTCGAACCGTCGTACATCGAGGCGTTTGCGACATCCATGGCGACAAGGCGGGCGACCTGAGTCTGGAACTCGAACAGGTATTGGAGCGTGCCCTGCGCAATTTCGGGTTGATAGGGCGTGTAGCTCGTAAGGAACTCGGAGCGCTGGATCAGGTGATCCACAGAGGCCGGCACATGATGCTTGTAGGCGCCGGCGCCGACGAAGAACGCAACGCTGGACGCAGAAACGTTTCGCCCCGCCATAGCCGAAAGCGTCCGCTCGACCTCCATCTCGGACTTGCGGCGCGGCAGGTCGACGAGGCCTGGCAGCAGCTTGTCCTTCGGTATGTCGGCGAACAGATCGTCGATCGACGCGACGCCGATCTTCGCGAGCATGTCCTCGCGGTCCTGCGGCGTGTGGGGTAGGTAGCGCATGTGTGTCCCGCAATTATGTTGATCGACTACGACGCCCGATGCGGCGTTCGGAATCGGGCAGCTGGACCGCCGGACGCCGAACGACGACCGCCGCTCAATCCAGCGTCTTGAGGAATTCCTTGTAGGCCGCCTCGTCCATCAGGCCGTCGAGCGCGCCCTTGTCGGCGATGCGGATCTTCATGAACCAGCCTGCGCCGAGCGGATCCTCGTTGACGGTCGCCGGCGTGTCCTCCAGCGCAGCGTTGACCTCGACGACCTCGCCGGCGACCGGCGCGTAGACCTCGCTCGCCGCTTTCACGCTCTCCACCACAGCGGCTTCGCCGCCGGCTGCGAGCTTCTTGCCGATCGCCGGCAGTTCGACGAACACGACGTCGCCCAGCGCGTGCTGCGCGTGGTCGGAAATTCCGACCGTACCGATATCGCCGTCGACGGCGATGTATTCATGGTCCTTGGTGTAGCGAATCGTGGACATCGTGCTTCCTCTCTCAACCCTTGAAATAGCGGTTCGGAACGAACGGCGTTTTCGTCACGCGCGCCGGCAGCGCCTTGCCGCGCACGATCGCGGCGAGTTCGGTCCCGGCTGCGGAAAATTCGCGGGCGACGTAACCCATTGCGACGGGCTTGCCGAGGCTGGGCGCCGGGCCGCCCGACGTGATCTTGCCGACGATTTCACCGCCGGGCGTAGCGATCTCGGCGCCTTCTCGAGCCGGCTGCTTGCCCTCGAGCACGAGGCCGATGCGCACGCGCGCGGCGCCGTCCTTCAGCGCGTGCTGGATGCGGGCGACTCCCGGAAAGCCGCCGTTCTCGCGTCGTCGTTTGCCGATCGACCATTGCAGTGCTGCTTCTATCGGGTCGGTCGAGGTATCGATGTCGTGGCCATAGAGGCACAGACCGGCCTCCAGCCGCAGCGAATCGCGCGCGCCGAGTCCGATCGGCTTGCAATCCGGATGCGCCAGCAATCGTTCCGCGAACGCTTCGGCTTGCGAGGCAGGCAGGGAGATCTCGAAACCGTCCTCGCCCGTATAACCGGAACGCGTGACGAACAGCGGCGAATCCCGCCATTCGAAATCGCCGCCCTGCATGAACACGAGATTCTGCGCGCCGGGGATGAGCCCCTCGACCACGTCTGCGGCGCGCGGCCCCTGCACGGCGATCAGCGCACGATCTTCGAGGACGTCGAGCCTGAGATCCGGCAGTTTCTCACGCATCAGCGCGAAATCCTGGGCCTTCATCGACGCATTGCAGACGATGTAGAGGCTCTCCGGCTCGCCCGGCAGACGCGTCACCATCAGATCGTCGAGAATCCCGCCGTCATCGGCCAGGAACTGCGTGTAGCGCGTGCGTCCGGGCGCAAGGCCGACGATGTCGGCGGGCACGAGCGTCTCGAGCCGCGCCGCAGCGTTCGGCCCCTCCAGGACAGCCTGGCCCATATGCGACACGTCGAACAGCCCGCATTTTTCGCGCGTGTGCAGGTGCTCCGTGAGGACGCCGGTCGGATACTGGATCGGCATGTCGTAGCCCGCGAACGGCGCCATGCGCGCGCCAAGCCGCAGGTGTAATGCATGCAAGGGCGTAAGTTCGGACGTTTCGGTTGGCGTGGCGGTCACGCAAGAACTCCGGAATCGAGACAAGCGTCCGCAAGACCTTGCGGTCCGCGGCGCCCCCTCTGTCCCGTGACCTGAGAGATTTCCCGCGAATTCCGCGGTTACCCCCGTCGGTGGGCGTGAGCGCCGCTCACGCCGCTTTCCAGAGCGTCATCCTCTCGCGGTCCTTTTGCCTGAGCGTTTCCGGGGCGGTTGCGCCTTCGGCGCCGGCATGAAGTCTCGCAACTCCGGCCGGACTCTTCCGCGAGAGATCTTGAACTGACGGTCCACATGTAGCCGGCGCTGCGCCCAAGTCAATCGCGTGTGCGGCGTCGCTTTGCGACAATTGTGGACAGAATGTCCGCCGCCGCGACGCCGCAGGCGATCCGCCTCAGCGACGACGATGGCGCGACGGCTTGTCTTCGCCCCCGCCCTCGCCGAGCGAAAGCACGACTTCGTAATCCTCGTCCGCGTGCTGGGTGGTGTAGGGCGCCGAAAGCGGCTCGGCGATCAGCGAGGTGATGGCCGTGCCGGTCGAGCCGACGGCGCCGCCGACGCGGTAGACCTTGGACGCGATCGTCTGCTCGCCGGCCACTTTCCGCAGCGAAACCCTGAGCGGCGCGGTGTAGGTCCCGGGGGCGCCGGCTGGCCCGAGGACGGTCCGCGTTTCCACGCCCACCCGGACGCGGAGCTCGTTGCCGACCCGTTCACAGTCGCGGGCCGCGTCGCCGATCGCGATCTGGTAACGGACATGTGCGGAATCCTCGCCGCCGACCCGCACGGCGGCATGGCCCGGCTCGATCTGTACGATCGGGCAGTCCACGCGCTCGCGAGAGGGGCCGTTCGGGTTGGGCGGCGCATTGGGCGACTGGAAAGCGAGCAGGTTGCCGATCTTTGTCGATACCGGGTCAGGGTCGCCGCCAGCCACCGAACCCGCAGGGCCGCCGCATCCGCCCAACGCCAGTCCGAGGAGGCCGACGCTTCCCGCAGTGATGACCAAGCCGACCGCACGGCGTGCGAAACCCTTGACTCTCATTGTCCAACTCTCCCGGAGCCGTGCTGTATAGCGATTTTGCCGGGCGCAAGCCAGCCGGCGACGGTCAGGGCAGGGCGTCGAAGCCCTGGGAGAAGCCGGCAAGCTGCATGGGCACGCCGATTCCCTCTTCCGGGGTTTGATAGATGATGAAAGTCGCAGTCTTGCCGTTGCGCATCTGCTCGATCAGCTTGTCGTCCATGATCACTTCGGCGACGCAGCCGGTAGGCAGGCAGCGCACGAAGCCGGCGCGCCCGATGTCGGTCTGGTCTATCTGAAGTCCGAGGCCGTTCGGCAGGAGTACGCCGAGCGGCGCATTGACGCGCAGGAGCCGGTTTTTCTTGTCGGCTGTCCGCAGCGTGATCACCACGAGATTGACGTTAGGCCGGTCGTCGGCCGCCAGCGATTGAATGAGCGCGCATTGCTCTTTGGCCGCGCCGGCCGGCGTTTCGCAACGCATTTCCCAGTCGCCGTACTTGGCCTTGAGCTGGCCCACGCCCCCGGCAGTCGACTGGTCCGGCGTGGCGGCCGGAGGCGGCGGCGAGGTCGATTCGGCCGCGTGCGCCGGTCGGGCGGCGGCGAAACCCAGCCAGAGCCCGGCCGCGAGCGCCGCGAATGCCGGCTTCATCACGCGATTGAACCTCAAATCCGACATCTGTCGCACCATCCCGTTGCAGGAATGCGGACCGTGAACACAGAATGTGGCGGCCGCGCGTTGTGCGCCTTCGGTGCGTCCGGATCGGCGCCGCAAGCGCACACGAAGGCAGACGCCAGCCGCCCCGGCCTGTCAAGCCGCAGTTTTCCAGTGGGCATTTCGTCGCATGTCGATTTGAAGCGGCTCGTGTTGCGCTCCAAAGACGATTGTGATTTTTACTGATTTGATAGCGGAAAGCCGCGTCTGGATTCTCCAGCCTCGACCGCGCATTCCGCACCGCCGACGACCGCATTCCCTGCGCGCTCAGAGGTGAACGACGCGAAGTTTTCGAGGGAGCGGACAGGGCGATGATCGATTTGTCAGGCGTTACGAGGGCGGGCAGGACAGTCCGCAATTTGCTGGCGGGCGCCGCCCTCGCACTGGCGACGTCCGGCGCGGCCTGGGCGGAGGATGTCGCCGGCCGCGCGTTCCCCGGCCAGATGTCCCTGATTCCCGGCGAATCTCCTATCGCGCACGAGATCGATTTCTTCCACAACGACGTGCTCTTGCCGATCATCATTATCATCAGCCTGTTCGTGCTGGCGTTGCTGATCTACGTGATGGTGCGTTTCAACGAGAAGGCGAATCCGGTTCCTTCTCGCACCACCCATCATGCGCTGCTCGAGGTCGCCTGGACCATCGTTCCCGTCCTGATCCTCGTCGTCATCGCCGTTCCCTCCTTCCGGTTGCTGACGCATCAGCTCGTTCTGCCCAAGAGCGACCTCACCGTTAAGGTGACCGGCAAGCAATGGTATTGGTCGTACGAATATCCGAAGGATCAGGGCGGCGGCTTCGGCTTCGATTCGCTTCTCAAGGACGAGAAGGACATGAAGCCTGGCGATCTCCGCTTGCTGGCGGTCGACAACGAGGCGGTCGTTCCGGTAGGCAAGGTCGTGCGCGTGCAGGTGACCGCTGCCGACGTGATTCATTCCTTCGTCATCCAATCCTTCGGCGTACGTATCGACGCGGTTCCCGGTCGCCTCAACGAGACCTGGTTCAAGGCCGAGCGCGAAGGCGTCTACTACGGCCAATGCTCCAAGCTCTGCGGCAAGGACCACGCCTTCATGCCGATCGTCTTCCGTGTCGTGAGCGAGCAGCAGTACGCAGCCTGGCTCGCAGGCGCGAAGAAGAAATTTGCGGCGGCCGGCGACACGGTCAAGCTCGCCGACGCGCAACGCTGAACCCGATCCGCACGGAAGAATAGTTCGAGGGAATGTCAGAAATGGCCACCGCTACCACGCACGATGATCACGCTCACGACCATCCGACGGGTCTGAGGCGCTATCTGTTCTCAACCAACCACAAGGACATCGGGACTCTTTATCTGTTCTTCGCGGTCATGGCGGGCACGATCGGCTTCCTGCTCTCGTTCGCGATGCGCCTCGAACTCGCCCATCCCGGGATCACGATCTTCCCGTGGATCTCGCAGATGCTGCACGGCGACAATTCGATCGACGCCGCGAAGAACCTCTACAACGTCTTCATCACGGCGCACGGCGTCATCATGATCTTCTTCATGGTCATGCCTGCGCTGATCGGCGGGTTCGGCAACTGGTTCGTGCCGATCATGATCGGCGCGCCGGACATGGCCTTCCCGCGCATGAACAATATTTCGTTCTGGTTGCTGCCCGCCTCGTTCTCGCTGCTCCTGTGCTCGATGTTCTTCGAAGGCGCGCCGGGCATGCAGGGCTTCGGCGGCGGCTGGGTCATGTATCCGCCGCTCTCGTCCAACACGGGCCATCCTGGCCCCGCGATGGATTTCGTGATCCTGTCGCTGCATCTCGCCGGCGTTTCCTCGCTGCTCGGCGCGATCAACTTCATCACGACCATTTTCAACATGCGCGCGCCCGGCATGACGCTGCACAAGATGCCGCTGTTCGCGTGGTCCGTGCTGGTGACGGCCTTCCTGCTCGTGCTCGCGCTGCCCGTGCTGGCCGGCGCCATCACAATGCTGCTGACGGATCGCAATTTCGGCACGACCTTCTTCGACCCCTCGGGCGGCGGCGATCCGATCCTGTTCCAGCATCTTTTCTGGTTCTTCGGCCATCCGGAAGTGTACATCCTGATTCTGCCGGCTTTCGGCATCATCAGCCACATCGTGTCGACCTTCTCGAAGAAGCCCGTGTTCGGCTATCTCGGCATGGCCTATGCGATGGTCGCGATCGGCTTCGTCGGCTTCATCGTGTGGGCGCACCACATGTATACGGTCGGCCTGTCGCTCAATACGCAGCGCTACTTCGTGTTCGCGACCATGGTGATCGCGGTGCCGACCGGCGTGAAGATATTCTCCTGGATTGCGACGATGTGGGGCGGTTCGATCTCGTTCCGCACGCCGATGGTCTGGGCGATCGGCTTCATCTTCGTGTTCACGGTCGGCGGCGTCACCGGCGTCGTGCTCGCCAACGCCGGCATCGACCGCGCATTGCACGAGACCTACTACGTCGTCGCGCACTTCCACTACACGATGTCGCTCGGCGCGGTGTTCGGCGTTTTCGCGGGATTCTACTACTGGTTCCCGAAGATGAGCGGCTACATGTACAACGAGACGCTCGCCAAACTGCATTTCTGGCTGCTGTTCGTCGGCGTGAATCTCACGTTCTTCCCGCAGCACTTCCTGGGTCTTGCGGGCATGCCTCGTCGTTACATCGACTATCCGGACGCCTATGCGCAATGGAATCTCGTCTCGTCCTACGGCGCCTGGGTTGCGGGCCTGAGCCTCATCTGCTTCTTCGTCGTTGTTCTCGAAGCTTTTGCGAAAAAGCGCCTCGCGGGCGACAATCCCTGGGGCGTCGGCGCGACGACGCTCGAGTGGACCCTGTCCTCGCCGCCGCCCTTCCATCAGTTCGAGACGCTGCCGCGCATCGTCGGCGGCGATCACTGAGGCGATCCTGTGCAGGCGGCCGCGCCGCCTGCACACACGATCAAATGCCTAAAGCGATCTGCAAATGCGTAAAGCGATCTGAATGAGCGACGTTTCGGTTTCCCTGCACAGCTCGGCCACTGCCGACATCGCCGGCGGCGCGCCGCGCGATTTCGTGGCGCTGCTGAAGCCGCGCGTCATGTCGCTCGTCGTCTTCACCGCGCTTGCGGGCATCGTCGCGGCGCCGGGTCACATTCATCCGGTGCTTGGATTCGCCGCGCTTCTTGCGATCGCGATCGGCGCCGGCGCGTCGGGCGCGCTCAACATGTGGTACGACGCGGACATCGACGCCTTGATGTCCCGCACCCGGTTGCGCCCGGTGCCTTCAGGCCGCGTCGCGCCGCACGAGGCGCTCGCATTCGGACTCGTCCTGTCGGCCCTGTCGGTCTTTACGCTCGGCGTGGTGACGAACTGGCTCGCCGCTTTCCTGCTCGCCTTCACGATCTTCTTCTACGCCGTGATCTACACGATGTGGTTGAAGCGCTGGACGCCGCAGAACATCGTGATCGGCGGCGCCGCCGGCGC
>JAGWTW010000193.1 GCA_028868735.1 Hyphomicrobiales bacterium
GCGGCAGGGCATGCAGGAGACCGCGGAAGGCGCGCATTTCTCGCGCCAGCGTGGCCGTCACCTCCGGCCCTTTTTCCCGGCCGTAGAGGAAGCCCAGTGTCTCCAGGAAGTCCTGATAGTGATCGCCTTCGTCCGGCTCGTCGCCGGCGAGCGTGAGCATCCGATAGGGCGTGGCGGAGAGCAGCAGAGTGCGGGCGGCGTGCCCGTCGCCTCCTGAATAGTCGAACAGTTCGCGCGCGAGGATTGCCGCGTCGCTGTCGCCGTGCAGCAGATCCCGAAACCGCTGGAACTCGTCCATGATGATGAGGTCGGGCTGCAACGCGTCCACGCAGGCATGGGACAGTTTGGCGCGGAGTCGGGCGACCAGGCTGTTGCGGGGCTGCGTCATCTCCGGGGGATAGGCGTCCCGGCGGCGCGGGAAGAGTTCGCAAACCCGTTCGAGTTCCTCGAAGAGGTCGCGATCCGCCTGCACGTCGCGGCGGAAGCGCTCGATGATGCGCTTGTCGACGCCTTCGAGGGTGAGATTGTCCACGGCGCGGTTCCAGCCGTCGATGCCGGCTGTGACCTGCAACAGGTTGTGCAGGCCCCGCGGGCGCGTCACGAGATCGCGCAGGAGATGGCACAGCAGAGCGCGTTCCTGGGTCACGCCCGTCGCGGAGCGCAGATCGAAGGTCGTGCCCGGCGTCAGGCTGATGAAGTTCACCTTGTTGGCGTCGAGGCCCACCTGGTCGCGCAGTTGCAGGGGAACGAGGGTCATGCGGGTTGGCAGGGCCAGCTCGCGCCGCCCAAGGACGTTCAAGCGGTTGAGGTTCTGGGCGGCGATCGCCTGGTTCGAGCAGATGTAGAGGATGTCGATCCGTTTGGTGGTGTCCCACAGGTGCTCGATCATGCGGGCGATGACCCCGCGCGCCACCATCGTCTTACCGAGGCCGACTTCGTCGGCGACCAGGAACTGGCGGACTGGATCGTCCTGGCCGTAGAGCCGATCGAAGACATAATCGACGGTGCGCCGCTGAAATGCCTTGAGAGGAGCGAGCGCCGCATCGGCGCGGAACCGTTTATTCGGCATGCGCGGCATCCTGGGTAGCGAGCGCAATTCGGAAGGTGTTCCAGAGCGCGCGGAACTCGGCCGGAATCGGATCGGTATCGGCGCCGTCGCCGGCTTCTAGGCGCGCGATCAGCCGTTCGATGGCGCGGAGCTGGTCGCCGCCCCGGCAGAAGGCCCGAACCATCTCCTCGAGGATCGGCGCGTCATCGCTTGCCACGCGCCAGGCGCCCTGACCCGACCCGTCCTGCGCCGCAAGGGCTGCTGCGAAGGGATCGCCCAATTCGGAGAGGAGCAGACGGAGATAGCGGAAGAAGGCGTCCTTGCTGTCGATCACCCAGCGCAGGATGGCGGCGTGACGCTCTGCGGGCAGTCCCTCCATCATGAGCCCGGTGCTGAACAGGATCGAGACGTCTTCCGTCTCGTCCGTCAGGTGACAAGCGAGGAAGCGCGTGAGGTCGACCAACGGCATTGCGCCAAGGTCGGCGGGTTGTCCTTGCCGAAGCGGCTCCAGCACATCGCGCGCATGCCCTTCGCCTCGCGTGATCGGCCAAACACGCAAGACGCCGACCCCGGCAAGCGGAAGCGGTTCGGACGGGACCAGCCAGACCCGCCAGACTGGCGCGCCATCGGCGGCGGGCTCGCCACGCTCGCAACAGAGCTTGAGGCCGCTGCGACAAATCTCGCGCCGGGCCTGGTCCAAACGCGCCTCGGCGGCTCGTTGCGCGGCATCGGCGGCGCTCGTCTCGTCGCGGACGAACGGCCGCGTCAGCCGGCCGAAGCCCTTGTCGCCAAGGATTTCCTCGACGCTTCCGACGCGCGACCGCTTGCCGGTCAGGGTCGTGAAGATCTCGACATTGCTGCCGGTCAGCAGCGCCGGCCGGGTGGCGTTTCCTGAGCCGACGGTGATCGCGGTGTCCCAGCCGCGCTCGGCGATGAACGCCTTGGCGTGGAGCCCTTGGAGGGCCGTCGCGTCCTCCTCTTCGCCATCTTCCGTGGCAGCCATCTCGTCGAGCACGGCCACGCGGGCAAAGCCATCCAGCGTGACGCCGGGCACCTGGGCGAGTTCGTCGGATCGCCCGATGAAAATGGGCTTTTCGGCGCCGGCTAGGCCAGCGAGCATCGACAGGGTCTGATCGTCGCAGAACGGTGACACCACGCCCAGCCGAGCACAGGGTTCCGGGCGCCATGGTTTGCCGCCGAGGCCGTTGACCGCGAAGGAGACGCTCTGGAACGGCTCGGGCAGGCTCCATTCGGCGCGCCGCATGTCTTCGGCCAGTTCATCGACGAGAGTCTTCGTTCCATCGGGAGCGCCGACGGTCGCGAGGTCCGGGAGCTGGCGAAGGAAGTCGGCGACCGGGCGGTTGACGGCTTTGGGCTGCTTGGTGATCACGCCGTCGAGGGTGGCGGCAATATCCCAGGAGCGGTCGCGCGTCAGGTTTCGGGAGAGGATGAGCAGGCGCAGGCGCGCCGGATCTTCGGGCCGCAGCGGCGTGAAGCGTAGCGCCCACATCTTGGGATGGAAGGCCCCGCCTTGAGGGGCGGCGACCTCGACGATGATGCGTTCGAGCAACGAGCAAAGGCGGGAATGCGGCCGGGCGCTCGCCTGGATATGGCCGGCGTCGGTAAAGACGACGAGGCGGCCGGCGATGCGCTCGGCCCCTTCCAGCAGCGCCAGAGGGTGAGAGAGAATGTCGTCGCGGTTCTCGGCGGCGAAGAGCGCCAGACTGACCGGCACGGCGAGCGTGGTCTCGAAGTCGAGCGAGAAGGTCGTAGCGACCGCCGCGTCGAAGACGTAGCCCGCCGGTGGCTGAAGATTGGCGCCGTAGAGCGTTCGCTGTTCGGGATCGAGGCTGCGCCTATTCAGCATGGGCGAGGTCCCGCAGGTGGGATTTGGCTTGCGCCCAGCGGAAGCTGAGGCGGTCGGCGCCCGATGCGCCGGTCCAGCGGTCGCGGACAGCGTGATTGGCGTAGCGGGACTGGCTGGTCTTGAGCCGGCGTTCTCGCTCCTCGACGAGCTGCCGCGCCGTGGGTGCTGATAGCACCTGCTCCGTCCCGGCAAGAACCAGCTCACGCCACTCGGTCACGAAGCGCTTGGCGGCCGGTCGGACGGCGTGCGCCGGGTGCTCCACGACGCTCCAGAAATCATCGAGCGACCACGCGCGGACGGCGCCAGCATCGAGTTCGTCGCTCCAGGCATCAAGCCGACCGCGATAGTCGTCGATCCAGTCGTCGCGCTGGCGCAGTTCACTGAGCGCGAGGTTGTAGAGCAACGCTGCGCCGTGCATCACATGGGAGAAGATTTCCCCATGCTGGACGAGGCGGC
>JAGWTW010000194.1 GCA_028868735.1 Hyphomicrobiales bacterium
AAGCGTGCGCTGATCGCAAGATTCCTGAGCGTGTCCGGCGACCCGGACACCGCCGCCGCCGCCCTGCGGGCGCTCGCGAACGACGCGAAGCTCGATCTCTCCGAGGCGCTCGACGCCTTCGACCAGCGGCTTAACTTCATCGTCGCGCGCGGGCTGGATCCGGCGGCGATGCAATTCTCCGCGCGCTTCGTGCGCCGGCTCGACTATTACACCGGCTTCGTGTTCGAGGCGCACGACAAGGCGGCGGCGCCGGACAAGCCGCTGATCGGCGGCGGCCGCTACGACCGCCTGCTCGGGTCGCTCGGCGCGAAGAAGGACATTCCGGCCGTCGGCGCGGCGATCTGGGTCGAACGGCTGTTCCCGGAGACCGCAGCGTGAGCGCGAGCAAACTCATCGTCGCCGTGCCGTCGAAGGGCCGGCTGCAGGAAAACGCCAATGCGTTTTTCGCGCGCGCGGGGCTCGACGTGGTGCAGGGACGCGGCGCGCGCGACTATCGCGGCGTGCTGAAGGGCGTCGACAATGTCGAGATCGCCTTTCTGTCGGCCTCCGACATCACGACGCATCTGGCGCAAGGCCTCGTCCACATGGGCGTGACAGGCGAAGACCTCGTGCGCGAGACGATCCCGCATGCGGAAAGCAAGGTAGAGCTTCTGACGCCGCTCGGCTTCGGCCACGCCAATGTCGTCGTCGCCGTTCCGCAAGCCTGGATCGACGTGCGAACGATGGTCGATCTCGCCGACGTCGCAGCCGCGTTTCGCGCACGACGCGGGCAGCGGATGCGCGTGGCGACCAAATACGTAAACGTCACGCGCAATTTCTTCAGCGCGCACGGCGTCGCCGATTATCGCATCGTCGAAAGCCTCGGCGCGACGGAAGGCGCGCCGGCCGCCGGCCAGGCCGAACTCATCGTCGACATCACGACGACGGGCGCGACGCTGAAAGCGAATGCGCTGAAGGTGCTCGAGGACGGCGTGATGCTGAAATCGGAGGCCAATCTCGTCGCGTCGCTGTCGGCGCCCTGGGACGACGCCGCGCGCGAAGCCGCGCGCCTCATTCTCGCGCGCATCGCCGCCGAGGAAGAAGCGCGCACGACGCGCGAGGTGCGCGCGCGCATCGACGATCTGTCCGACAGCAAGCTGAAGAAGGCGGCCGCCAAATTCGAGGCGAAGCTGCGCGGACGCGGGACGGACGGGCTCGTGATCCTCGCCTGCCCGCGCGAAAATGCGCCCCAACTCGCCGAATGGCTCATCAAGCACGGCGCCGACGCCGTGACGGTCGGCGCGCTCGACTATGTGTTCACCGCGAAGAACGCGCTGTGGGAAAAGCTGGCGAAAAGGCTGGGGTGAGAGCGGCCGGGCGCGGTCCTTGCGCTGCGCGCCGTTCCGTCTAGTCTGCGGCTCCTTTCGCTGCGAGCCCCACCATGACCGTCCTCGTCCTCGGCCTGATCGTCTTTCTCGGCGTGCATCTCGTGCCGACATCGGCTCCCGGCCGCGCGCAGCTCGTCGCAAAGCTCGGCGCGGGCGGGTACAAGATCGGCTTTTCCGTCGCCTCGCTGATCGGCTTCGTCCTCATCGTCTATGGCATGGGCCTCGCGCGGGGCTCGGCGGCGGACCTGCAGATCTGGCAGCCGCCGGTCTTCATGCGCCACATCACGTTCCTCCTGATGTGGTTCTCGTTCGTGCTGCTGGTTGCGGCCTACGTGCCCTCGCACATCCGCGACAAGGCCAAGCACCCGATGCTGGCGGCGGTGAAGATCTGGGCGCTCGCGCATCTCCTGGCCAACGGCGATCTTGCCGGGCTCGTGCTGTTCGGGTCGTTTCTCGCCTGGGCGGTCTACGACCGCATTTCCGTGAAGAAGCGCGGCGCGCCGGGGCCGCTCGGCGACCGCCACGGCGGCTTCGTCAACGACCTGATCGTGCTCGTGGTCGGCACGGCGCTTTATCTCGCCATGTTCATGTGGGGCCATGCGCATCTCATCGGCATACCGCTGACGGGCTGAGGCCTCGTTTTCCCGCCGCATTTTGATGTAAGAGGGCGCAGGGCCATTCCGGCCGCAAGAGGCTAAAATGAGGAAACTCGCATATCTGGCGCTGGCCGCCTCCGCGGCCGTCCTGCTCGCCCAGCCCGTGCTGGCGCGCAGCAAGAAACCGCCGGCCAATCAGGGCCAGCAGCAGGACGACAAGGCCAAGAAGAGCGACGAATACGAGGCGCCGTTTCCCACGAAGATGACGTGGAATCTCACCTCCATGAACGGCAAACCCTCGTCGGCCGACGCGAGCTTCATCATCGACGAGAATTATCGCGGCTCGGGCGCGAGCGGCTGCAACACATGGTCGGCGGCGCTCTATCCGGTGAAAGGCCATCGCCTCGCCATGGGTCCGGTCGCGCTGACGAAGAAAACCTGCGGCGCGGAACTCGCCAATTTCGAGCGCGTGTTCCTCACCGTGCTGCACAGCGGGCCGACCTGGGAATTGCAGGGCTCGACGCTGACGGTGAAAAGCCAGTACGGCACGCTCGTCTTCGACCGCGGCCTGTGACATGGGCCGGGGGCTCGCAGCGCTGGCGATCGTGGGTTCGGTCGCGGTCGGCTGCGTCTGCGGCGTCGTCGGCGCGCGCTATGCGATCGCGCATCGCATGGAAGCCTCGGGCGAACAGCTGAACGGATGGCGCGTCAATTTCAATCTCGGCCGCTTCGGCTCCGACCTGCTGTTGCGCGCGGCCGTCGCGCGCTACGGCATGGGCGCGAACGAAGCGGAGGAAAGCGTCTATTACAGCGCGCCCACGGACTTCGACAAACGACCGCTCGACGGGCGCTCGAACTACGTGCTGCATTTCGACAAGGGCGCGCTGCCGCCGGTCGGCGCCTTCTGGTCCGTATCGGTCGTGAGCGCCGACGATTTGTTCTTCGTCGAAAATTCGATCGCGCGCTACGGGATCGGCGACCGCACCAAGGGTTTGACGCGCAACCCCGACGGATCGCTCGATATCAGGATTCAGCACGACGAACCGGCCGAGGGACAGGCGAACTGGCTGCCGGCGCCCGCCGGCGGTTTCGTGATCATCATGCGCGCCTACGAACCGAAAGCCGAGATTCTCACGCGCAAATGGGCGCCGCCGCCGGTCAAACGCGCGGATACGCTCGCATGAAGGCGCGCCTCTCGATCATCTGCGGCGCGGCGCTCGTCCTTTCCGCGATCGTCGCCGGCGTCGCGTATGTGGCGGCGCTGCCGCGCGCGCTCACCTGGGGCATCGAGCGCCGGATGACGAATTGCGCGACGCCGTCGCTGCGCTGCGCGCCGCCGGGCTTTTTCCTGCACAAGCGCACGCTCGCTT
>JAGWTW010000008.1 GCA_028868735.1 Hyphomicrobiales bacterium
TGCCGCCGACCAGCATCTTTCCGCGCGCGACCTCCGGCGGCAAAAGGCCCGCGGCAAGGTTCAGCAAGGTCGTCTTGCCGCAGCCGCTCGGGCCCACGATCGACACGAACTCGCCGGGCGCGACATTCAACGAGACATCGTTGACCACAAGCAGGCTGGAGGCGGCGAACTCGATCGAGACATGATCGACGACGATCCCGCCGGGACCGTCGGCGCGCGCTCGCACGTCAGCCGGGATCGCTTGCGTCAAGGAGACGTCGGACATCACCGACGCCTCGCTCAAGGCGCCTTGTCCCAGACGATCGTCTTGACGTCCACGGGCTTGTCGAGCGTCTTGTTGGCGATGCCGAAATCGATCGTCGCCTTGACGGCCTGCCGGTTGACGGCGAGCGTCTTGGAATAGGCGGGAATGCTGCTTTTCAGCCAGTCGCGACGAAGTTTGTCGGCGTCGGGAATATCCGGGCTGAAACTCAGCGTCGGCTTGTACAAAGCATCGAGTTCGTCGAAATTCTTCGGATCGTTCATCCATGCCGCGGCGTCGCGCATGGCCGCGTAGAAGGCCTCCATCAGCTTTGGATTCTTCTCGACGAATTCGCGGCGCGCGACCAGCGGCACGCCGGCGCCCTCCACCAGCTTGGAAATCGCGGGTCCCTCGCCGGAGAGCATGTCGACGACCATCTTGCACTTCTTCGTGTGGAGGCACAGCGACTTCAGCGGCTCGAACAGAATGGCCGCATCGACCTGCTTGCCGACGACCAGCGACGTGTAGCCGGTCTGCGGGCCGCCGACCGCGACATAGGTCACGTCCTTGTCGGTGAGGCCGGCGTCGCGCAGCATCACGTTCATGTAGACTTCCGCCGCCGCGCCGCGCGCCGGAACGCCGATCTTCAGGCCCTTCAGGTCCTTGACGATCGCAGGATAGCCTTTGTCCTTGTCAGGCAGGGGAACATCTTCGCGCGCCACGACAAAGAGAACGTTTGAGTTGATGGCCGTGCCGACGATGACGACGTCGCCGCCGGCATTGATCGTCGCGGCGGTGAGATCGGTTCCGGTCTCGGCGATGTCGATCGATTTTCCGACCAGCGTCTGCAATCCGAGAATTCCGGAATTGATGATCTTCAATTCGCAGTGAAAATTGTATTTCTCGCAGAACCCCTTCTTCGCGGCGACGAAGGCGTGCATATTGCCGGTCGTACCCATGTATTGCTGGATATTGATCGTCTCGCCATTGGCGCGCGGCGCCTGCGCCTGCGCCTGCGATAGGGCCAGAAAAAAAGAGAACGCGCCCGCAACGGCGCTCGTCCAGCGCAATGACATCATTTTCCTCCCGTCGATGCGACGCGTTTTCGTCGCACATGCCGTCATCTCTATGACGCTGACGCAAGACGGCTTGCGCAAGCGCTTGATTTTCGACCCGAGCGTAGCGTGAGCTACGCAAGTGGCGCAACATCCCCGTTTGGGGCGATTGTCGAAACGTCGCTCGGCGAAACGCTTGCGACGAAACGAACGGTAACGTAAATTATCGTTACAAAATCGCCGCATGCTGTCAATGACGAGCCGGCGGAAACGCGAAACGCGCGGGAGGACATTTTGCAGGCGCCGCAAGACGACATTCTCGATACGCCCTCGGAGCTCGCGCGCATCGCGCAGGAGGTTTACGTCTATGCGTATCCGCTCGTTCTGATGGAATACACGCGGCGGAGCGCGACCAATGTGCCGGAGCCGCGCGGCGGAAGGTCGCCGATGAACGCGTTTTTTCACATGCGCGCCTTCCCCGACCATCGCTTCACTGCGATCGTGCGGCCGAACGCGGATACGCTTTACTCCGGCCTGTGGTTCGACGTTTCGCGGGAGCCGCTGATCGTGGACGTTCCGGATTCGCGTGGGCGCTATTATGTCATGACCGCGCTCGACATGTGGACCGATCAGTTTTCCTCGACCGGCACGCGCACGACGGGCGGCAAGGCGCAGACCATCGCCTTCGTCGGCGCCGACTGGCGCGGCGACTTGCCCGCCGATGCGGAGGAAATCCGCTGCCCGACCGCGCAGGGCTGGATCCTCGTGCGCATGCAGACGAACGGCGCCGCCGACTACGATTTCGTGCGCGCGTTCCAGAACGGCCTTTCCGCGGCGCCGCTTTCCCGGTTCGGGAGATCGACCCCGGCGCCGCCAGCCGCCGTCGACGAGAGCGCCGACATGAAGACGCCGCCGCCCCTCCAGGTGAAGGCGCTGGACGCGGCCGGCTTTTTCGGAGCCTTCGCCCGCGGGCTGCGGCTCAATCGGCCGCACGCCAATGATTATCCGATCGTCCAGCGCATGCGCCGGCTCGGCCTGACGCCGGGCGCCGACTTCGACCTCGCGAAGGCGCCGGCGGCCGTGCGGACCGCCTGCCTCGAGGCGATGACGAGCGGTCCGCAGCGCCTCAAGGGCGCATCGACGCGCGCCGCCATGCGTGGCGACGGCTGGCGCATCAACGTCGGCGCGATGGGCGCCTACGGCATCGACTATGTGCAGCGCGCCGCTGTCGCTTTCTGGGGGCTCGGCGCCATCGGCGTCGACGATGCTGTCTATCCGGCGGCCTACGAGGACAGCGCCGGCCGGCCGCTCGACGCGCAGGCGAATTACGTCATGCATTTCACCAAAGAACGGCTGCCCCCCGCGCGCGCCTTCTGGTCCCTGACCATGTACAACGATCGGCAATATTTCGCCGACAATCCGATCCAGCGCTACGCGATCGGCGATCGCGATCCGCTCGTATTCAACCCGGACGGCTCGCTCGATCTCTATATCCAGCGGGAAAGTCCCGGCGCCGGACGCGAAAGCAACTGGCTGCCGACGCCCGAAAGCGGCCGCTTCAGCATGAACATGCGGCTCTATTGGCCCGATGTCGCGGTGCTCGACGGCAAATGGTTTCCGCCGCCGGTCGAACGCGTGTCCTGATCGAACCGGGGAAAAGCCATGCCGGATCACTACAGGCTGCTGGGCGGCCCGGGTTCGCCCTATTCGCTGAAGATGCGCGCCGTTTTGCGGTATCGTCGCATTCCGCACACATGGGCCGTGCCGCGCGGCTACCTGCAAACCGCGCCGGAACTCCAGAAGGCGGCGAAAGGCATGATCCCCGTCATGCAAATTCCGGAAGGCGACTATTGGGCCGACACGACGCCGATGATCTATGCGCTGGAACAGCGCCATCCCGGCGTGCGCTCCATCGTCCATCCCGATCCCGCGTCGGCTTTTCTCTCGCATCTCGTCGAGGATTT
Source organism: Hyphomicrobiales bacterium (assembly GCA_028868735.1). Lineage (GTDB taxonomy): Bacteria > Pseudomonadota > Alphaproteobacteria > Rhizobiales > Beijerinckiaceae > JAJXWB01. The sequence continues at coordinate 3,261 of JAGWTW010000008.1, forward strand.
CGGCGACGAAATGCTGGTCCAGCCGATGTTCGCCTATCGCTGGAGCAAGACGCTGGATCAGCAATTCTGCTCGCGCCGCCAGATGGCCGGCTGGCTCGGCGCAACGCCGTCCGCGCAGTTCGACGACATCGTCTCGAAATTCATCGCGCGTCAGACCGAGCGCCTCGCGCGCATGGGCACGCTTCAGCGCAACATGCCCTTCCTCGAACATGTCTATCTTCGCACGCTCGACGCGATCGAAAGACTGCTCGACGAGAGCGACTATCTTTTCGGCTCGCGGCCGGCGCTCGCCGATTTCGGTCTCTACGGACAATTGTCGCAATGCGCGATCGACCCGAGCGCTTCGGACATTTTCAAGGCGCGGGCGCCGCGCGCGTTCCAATGGGTGCAGACGCTCGACGACGCTTCGGGAAACGAAGGCGAATGGCGGGCGGTCGATGCGCCCGAACCCCAGGGGCTATGCGAGTTGACCGCGCTGATCGCGGAAATATACGTCCCCTACCTGGTAGCGAACGCGCAGGCGAAAGCAGCCGGCGCGCCCATGGTTGAGATGCAATTCGCCGGCCGCGAATTCGTGGCAAGGACCGCGCCCTACCCGGCGCGCTGCCTGCAATGGCTGAAGGCCGAGTTCGCCGGTCTCGACGCGCCCGCGCGCGATCGGGTGCGGGCCTTGCTCGGCGATGCGGTCGTCGCCGCGCTGCACGCAGAGCCGGCCGAACTGGCGGCGACGCCGCCGCAGGAGCCCCGCTAGCGCAAGCGCGACGGGCCCGAATATGCCGGTGCGGACGCGGAGAACGGCGCTTGCAACAACGATAATGTTAATTATCATTACCGAAGCGTGACACGAACAGCCGGTCAACGGCCGCGACGCGCGCAGGAGGAAACATGACCGGACCGGCGAAGCCCGCAAAGGGCGCCTATTTCATCGTCGCAATGCTGTTCTTCTTCATGTTCGTGAATTTCGCGGACAAGGCGATTCTCGGCCTCACGGCCGTGCCGATGATGAAGGAACTGAATCTGACCCCGAAGGAATTCGGCCTCGTCGGTTCGAGCTTCTTCCTCCTGTTTTCGATATCGACCATCGTCGTCGGTTTCCTCGTCAACCGCATCCAGGCCAAGTGGGCGCTGTTCGTCATGAGCCTCATCTGGGCGCTCGCACAATTCCCGATTCTCGGAACGACCGGCCTCGCCACCCTCATCGCCTCGCGCATCGTGCTCGGCGCGGGCGAGGGCCCCGCCTATCCCGTCGCGGTTCACGCCGCCTACAAGTGGTTTCCCGATGAAAAGCGCGCGGTGCCCACCGCCTTCATTGCCCAGGGCGCCTCCATCGGCGTGATCATCGCGCTGCCGGCGCTCGGCTGGGTCGTGACGCATTATTCCTGGCGCTGGGCCTATGGCGTGCTCGGCGTCGTCGGACTCGTGTGGTGCGTCGCCTGGGCGATTTTCGGACGCGAAGGCGAATTGCCGGTGACGGTCAAAGCGCAGTCGGGCCGGGTGATCGACCGCGTGTCCTATTGGCGGCTCATTTTCAATCCGACCATTCTGGGCAACATCATCGCGTCTTTCGGCGCCTATTGGGGGCTTTCGCTGCTGGTGGCGTGGTTCACGCCCTACCTCGAAGCGGGGTTGGGGATCGAAGCCTCGCATGCGCACCTCATTTCGGCCCTGCCCTGGGCGGTCAGCGCGCTTTTCGTGATCTTCATCAGCTGGTTCTCGCAACGTCTGATGCTGCGCGGCGTGACGACGCGCCTGGCGCGCGGCGTGCTGGCGGGCGCCTGCGTGACCGTGGGCGGACTCGCGCTCGTAACGATGCCTTATGTGGACTGGCTGCCGCTGAAAGTGGCGCTGGTCGTCATCGGCATATCCGTGCCGAGCGCGATCTATGTTCTCGGACCGGCGGTGATCAGCGAGATCACGCCGCCCACCCAGCGCGGCGCGCTGCTCGCCATCAACAACGCGACCGTGACCACGGCGGGCCTGATCGCGCCTTTCGCGACAGGCAGCGCCATCCAGAATGCGGCGACGCCCGCCGCCGGCTACGTCTACGGCTTCTTCGTGTGCGGGATCATCACGCTCGTCGGCGGCCTCATCGGTATGATTTTCATCCGGCCAGCCGCCGAAATCCGCCGGTTCGAAGCCGACGCCCGCGCTGCGCCGCAAGCAGCGGCTGCGGAGTAAATCCGGGAGGATCGTTTGTCCAAGGTCACCTATATCCAGTACGATGGCGTCGAACGCGTCGTCGACGTGCCGAACGGCGTGAGCGTGATGCGCGGCGCCGTCGACAACGGCGTTTCGGGCATCGACGGCGATTGCGGGGGCGAGTGCGCCTGCGCGACCTGTCATGTCTATGTGGACGACGCCTGGCTCGCCAAGACTGGCGCAAGGACGGAGATGGAACAATCCATGCTCGAATTCGCCGACGCCACGAAGGAAAATTCCCGCCTCGGCTGCCAGATCAAGATGACCGAAGACCTGTCGGGGCTCGTGGTGCGCCTGCCGGCAGGGCAACACTGAACGTGGACGAGGAGCAGATCCCATGAACATCCACATCGACGCCGCCGAACTGAACGCGGCCCGCGAGCAGGCCAATTCCATGCCGCTCGACAAGATCGACGTGAGCGACCCCTCGCTCTACGCCAACGATACGCTCTGGCCCTATTTCGAACGCCTGCGCCGCGAAGATCCCGTGCATTTCGCCGAGAACGAACGGTTCGGCAAATTCTGGTCGGTCACCAAGTTCCGCGACATCATGTCGGTCGACACCAACCATCAGGTATTCTCGTCGGAAGCCGGCGGCATCAGCATTGCGGAACGCCCTGCGGAATTCACGCTGCCCATGTTCATCGCCATGGATCCGCCCAAGCATACGCCGCAGCGCCTGACGGCGAGCCCGATCGTCGCTCCGGCCAATCTCGCGCGTCTCGAGGGCCTGATCCGTACGCGCGTCGCCGAGATCTTCGACAAGCTGCCCGTCGGCGAGACCTTCAACTGGGTCGACCGCGTTTCGATCGAACTGACGACGCAGATGCTCGCCACCCTGTTCGACTTCCCGTTCGAGGAACGCCGCAAACTGACCTATTGGTCCGACATCGCCACCACGTTCCCCGAGCCGGGCGCGATGGTCGAGACGTTCGAGGACAAGAAGGCGATCCTGCTCGACTGCCTCCAGAACTTCACCAAACTCTGGAACGAGCGCGTCAACGCGCCGCCGGCGCCGGACCTCATCTCCATGCTCGCCCATTCGCCGGCGACGCGGAACATGCCGCCCTTCGAATATCTCGGCAATCTCATGCTGCTGATCGTCGGCGGCAACGACACGACGCGCAATTCGCTCAGCGGCGGCGTGCTGTTCATGAACCAGAATCGCGGCGAATGGCAGAAGCTGCGCGACAATCCGGCTCTCACGCCGAGCGCCGTTTCCGAAATCATCCGCTACCAGACGCCGCTCGCCCACATGCGCCGCACCGCGCTCGCCGACGCGACCGTCGACGGCAAGCAGATCAAGAAGGGCGACAAGGTCGTCATGTGGTACATCTCGGGCAACCGTGACGACGAGGAGATCGAACGGCCGAACGAATTCATCGTCGACCGCAAGAACCCGCGTCATCACATCGCCTTCGGCTTCGGCATCCATCGCTGCGTCGGCAATCGTCTAGCCGAATTGCAGCTCAAGATCGTCTGGGAGGAAATCCTCAAACGCCGCATGGACATCGAGGTGGTCGGCAAGGTCGAGCGCGTCCTGTCCAATTTCGTGCACGGCTATACGTCGCTGCCCGTGCGCGTGACGCCGAACGCCTACTGATAGCCGCATATTGCGGTCGTCGCACGGCCCTGCGAGAGCGGGGCCGTGCGGACATTCGGTCCGGACGTCAGCTCACTTTTTGCGGGGCGAAATTCCGCAAGGCGGCAGGCGCGGCCGCCAGTTCGAAAAAGTCCGCCGCGCTCATGCGCCGCGCGGTCGCGCGCACCCCGCGCTTGGCGACGCCGAGAGGCGCCGCAGGCCAGCCCGCAATGCGCGCAGCGATTTCGCGGGCGCGCGCGGGCGCGGCGGCTTCCTCGACAATCTCCGTCGCAATTCCGAGCCGCAGCAGATCTTCGGCGCCGACGCGATCGGCCATCATGCAGAAGCGCAGCGCCGCGGCCTCGCCGTGTTTCAGCACCAGCCACGACGTATTGTAGGGAATGGGCATGCCGAGCTGCAGCTCGCCCACCTGGATGAAGGACGAACGGCCGGCCACGACGAGGTCTCCGGCGAAGGCGAGCGCCGCGCCGCCATTGATGGCGCCGCCCTGCAACGCGACGATCAGCGCCTTCGGCGAATCTATCAACGCGGTATGTACGCCGCGCCAGATGACATTGAATTCCTCGCGCCACGGCGGCGGCGGAACGAAAGCCTTGAGATCGAGCCCGGAACAATAGAAGCCGCCGGCGCCGCTCAGCACGACCGCGCGCAGGTTTTCGTCGCCGTTCAGCCCCTCGAGCGCGGCGAGGAACTGCTGCGCGAAGGCGAGATCGATCGCATTGCGCCGCTCCGGCCGGTTGAAGACGATCTCGGCCCAGCCCTCGTGACGCTCGACGATGATTTCGCTCATGTTCGCCTCCTAGTCCGCCGCCATCAACGCGCCGAGGCGGCCCAGATGGTGGTCATGGTCGCCGAATAGCGTGCCGGCCGCGAGAATCCTCTTGTAATAATGGCCGACCGGGAATTCGTCGGTCATGCCGATGCCGCCGTGCATCTGGATCGCGTCTTCGGCGAGCGCGCGGCCGGCGCTCCCGAGGTGCACGCGCGCGGCGGACACGGCTTTTCCACGTTCGGTCTCGGCGCCGCCCTGCAACGCCAGCGCCGCGGCGATCGTCAGCGAGCGCATCTCCTCGAGCGTGACGAACATGTCGACGAGACGATGTTGAAGCACCTGGAAGCTCGCGAGCGGCTTGCCGAACTGCACCCGCGTCTTCAAATAGGCGATCGTGTTCTCCACGAGCCATTCCATCGCGCCGACCGCCGCCGCGCATTCCGCAATGGCCGCGCGGTCGATTGCCTCGGCCAACGCCGGCGCCGCTTCATCCAATCTGCCGAGCAACGCGTCGGCGCCGACGCGCACGCGCGCAAAATGCACGTCGCCCGACGATGCGCCGTCGTGGTTGTGGTAGGGACGCACGCTCACGCCGGCAGTTCTCGCCTCGACGATGAACAAGCTCAGCCCGTTTTGGTCGCGGTCGGCGCCTGAGGTTCGACAGACGACGATCAGGACGTCGGCCGCGCGCGCGTTGAGAACCATGGATTTGCGCCCATCGATCACCCACGCGTCGCCCTCGCGGACCGCGCGCGTCGCGACATCCTCGATATCGAACCGCGCCTGCGGTTCTGCAAAGGCGAGCGCGAGCTGCGTTTCGCCCGCGATCATGCGGGCGCACAGGTCTTCGGCGCTCTTGCCGCCCACGTGCGCCAGCAGCCCCGCGCCGAGTACGACATTGGCGACGAACGGCTCGACGACGAGGCCGCGCCCGAGCGCCTCCATCGTCAGCATGAGTTCGATCGCGCCGCCGCCATAACCGCCGACGCTTTCCGGCAGCGGCGCGCCGAGCCAGCCGAGTTCCGCAAACGTCGACCAGACGTCCTGCGAGAATCCCCTGGGGTCGCGCACGCCGCGTCGGCGCTGGTCCGGATCGTATCGATCCGCCACGAAGCGGCGCAGGGAATCGGAGAGAAGCCGCTGCTCCTCGCTGAGATCGAAATTCATGAGCGCGGCCTCACAGCTTCAACACCTGCTTCGCCATGACGTTGCGCTGCACTTCGCTCGATCCGCCTGCGATGGTGAACGCGCGCGAGCGGAACCGCGACACCGAAGCCCCTGCGGCGTAATCCGGAAGGACGTCGAGATCGTCGTCGGCGAGCCCGCCGAGCGGATCGCTGTCGGACAGCGCCGTCGAAAGATCGAACGGCAGTCCGTAGTAACCGAGCGCATCGACTGTCGCCTGCAATATGTCCTGCACGAGCTGAGAGCCGCGCAATTTCAGCATGGAGACGCTCGGGTCGAGCGCGGCGCCGCTCTGCGTACGCGCGATGAAGCGCAAAACCGTGGCGTCGAGCGCGCGCAGCCGCGTCTCCAGCGCGGCGAGCTTGCGGCGAAACCAGTCCTGCTCGATCAGCGTCCGGCCGCCTTCGCGCTCCACCCGCGCGATCTCCTTCAGGCGATGCAGGCGCTTCTTGCTCTCGCCCACGCGCGAAAGATTGAGACGTTCGTGCTCGAGCAAGGATTTCGCCACGCTCCAGCCGTCGTTCTCCTTGTGCACGAGGTTCTCGACGGGAACGACGACATTGTCGAGAAACACCTGATTGAACAGGCGATGTCCGTTGATCGCATGGATCGGGCGGATCGAAATGCCGGCCGTCTTCATGTCGATGAGAAGGAAGCTGATGCCTTCCTGCGGTTTCGCGCTCTTGTCGGTCCGCACGAGACAGAACATGTGCGTCGCCCATTCGCCGGTCGACGTCCAGATCTTGGAGCCGTTGACGATGTAAGCGTCGCCGTCGCGGCGCGCCTCGGTCTTGAGTGAGGCGAGATCCGACCCCGCGCCAGGCTCCGAATAGCCCTGGCACCACCACTCCCGCACATTCAGTATGGCCGGCAGATAGCGCTGCTTCTGGGCCTCCGTGCCGTATCGGATCAGCACGGGGCCGAGCATGCCGATCGTGATGCCGTGAACCGGCGGACAATAGCCGAGCGCGCATTCCTCCTCGAAGATATGCCGCTGCATCACGTTCCAGCCGGCGCCGCCCCATTCGGCAGGCCAGGACGGAACGAGCCAGCCGCGCGCGGCGAGAATCTCGTGCCAGCGGCGCGTGTCGTCGCGCCCTGCATCGTATCCGTCGCGCACGCGCGTGCGGATATCGGCCGGCAGCTTGTCGGCGATGAAGCCGGCGACCTCGGCCCGGAACGCGCGGTCCTCCGCGGTCTCCTGCATGTCCATGGCGCGCGCTCCCGCCGCTCTAGCGACCGACCAGCACCGCGTCGAGCGCAAGCGCGCCCTGCCCTTTCGGGCGCACGACGAAGGGATTGATGTCGAGCGTCTCGAGGCTGTCGTCGGCCGCCGCGGCGAAGCGCGAGACCGCGACAAGCGCGTCGGCGAGCGCGTCGAGATCGGCAGGCGGCGCGCCGCGTACGCCTTCCAGAACCTTGTAGCCCTTGATCTCGCGGATCATGTCGAGCGCCACGTCGCGGCCGAACGGCGCGGCGCGGAACGACACGTCCTTCAGAACCTCCACCATCACGCCGCCGAGCCCGAACATGACGACGGGCCCGAAAGCCGGATCGTTCTGGACGCCCACGATACATTCGACGACGCCCGAGATCATCGGCGCAATCAGCACGCCGTCGACTTTGGCCTGCGGCGCAGCCTTCTTCGCATTGGCCGTCACCTCGTCGAACGCCGCGCGCACGGCGGCGGCGTCGGCGAGCCGCAGCTTCACGCCGCCGATGTCGCTCTTGTGCAGGATGTCGGCGGACGCGATTTTCGCGACGACCGGAAAGCCGAATTTCTGCGCGGCCGCCGCCGCCTCGTCCGCGCTCCTGCAGATGGCCGAGGGCACGACCGGGACGCCGGCGGCGCCCAGCGCGCGCAGCGCGTCCGCCTCGTTGAGCACGCCTTTGGGCGCAGGCGCAGATTTCGGCGTCTCGACAGGCAGCGGCTTCGTCCGCATCGCTCTGGCGACGCCGGCGAGCGCGCCGAGCGTGCGCATCATGCGGCTCGGATCCTCGAACGGCATGCAGCCCGTCTCCTCGATCGCCTTCGCGACCTCGGGCCGGAACAAGGCGCAGCAGGCGTAAGCGAGATGCGGATGTTCCTTGCGGATGCGCCCGACGAGCTCGGCCGTATGCATGCCGAATTCCGGCGAAAGGCCCGCCGCCGCATGGAAGGTCGCGAGCATGTCGTAGCGGCCGGTCGCCAGCACGATGTTGAGAACCTTGTCGAGCAGCGTGCGGTCGCTCGCGACCTGCCCTGTCGTATCGACGGGATTGCGCGGCGCGGCGAAGGAGACCAGCTCCTTGATTTTCGCCTGCGCATCGGCCGGCGTCTCGGCGACGTCGAGCCCCGCTTCGAGCGCGTCGTCAGCCATCAGCACGCCGACGCCGCCCGACACGGTGACGATGGCGATGCGGTTGCTCTTCGGAAGACCGAGGCTCGATATGGCGAGTCCGATGTCGAAGAACTCCTCGATCGTCTTGGCACGATAGGCGCCGCACTGGCGCAGCGCCGCGTCGTAGACCGCGTCTTCGCCGGCGAGCGCCGACGTGTGCGAGGCCGCCGCCGCCGCGCCGAGCGACGTGCGCCCGACCTTGGCGACAATGACGGGCTTGCCGGCAGCGCGCGCCATCTCCAGCGCGCGCATGAGCTTGCGGCCGTCCTTTGCGCCCTCGAGATAGGCGAGGATGACGTCGGTGTCGTCCGATCCGGCGAGCCAGCCGATGCAATCGGCGACGTCGACGTCCGCTTCGTTGCCGGTCGCGATCCAGTGCGACAGTCCGAGGCCGCGTCCGCGCGCCAGCGAATAGGCATAGGCGCCGAACGCGCCGGACTGGCTGACGATAGCGACGCGGCCCGGCGTCGCCTGCCCCACCCCGATGACCGGCGAGAAGGTCGCGTTCGCTTTCAAGGCGACATTCGCGAAGCCGAGGCAATTCGGTCCGAGGATGCGCATGCCGGCCTTGCGTGCGATCTGCGTCATGCGGTCCTGTTCCGCGCGGCCTGCTTCATCCACTTCCGCAAAGCCCGACGAAAACACGACGAGGCTCTTCACGCCCTTCTTCGCGGCGTCCTCGACAGCGCCGACGACGGCGCTCGCCGGCACGGACAGAATCGCGAGATCGACGCCGCCGGGAATTTCCGTCAACGACGGATAGGCCTTCAGCCCCTGAACTTCGGACGAACGCGGATTGACCGGAATGATTTCGCCCGCATAGCCGAAACGTTTGAGAAAATCGATCGGCCTGCCGCCGATTTTCGTTGCTTCGGCCGATGCGCCGACCACTGCGATCGACTTCGGAGCGAACAAAGCCGACAGGCTCTGCGTATCGATGGAAGGCTGCATGTTTCCTCGTCCGGCGTCGGAGGATCTTTCGCCCTCCCGCAAGCAGGCCAACATCATTCGATGGCAGTGTCAATCGTGCAATCACGTCTGCGCGCTGAAGGCTTCTGCAATCGCATTCGCCGTCGCGCGCAATGGCGCAAGATAGCGCCGCACCGCCTCGCGATCCGTAAGGGCCTTGCCGAAATAGCGCAGCGTCACAGACGCCACGACGCGGCGCGCCGCGAGCACCGGCACGGCGAAGCCTTGCGCCGGATCGCGCGCAGCCGGCGGACTCGGCGCGAACCCCTGTCGCGCTATGCCGGCGAGCAACCCGTCGACATAGGCGCGGTCGCGCGCGCTGCGATCGGCCGCGCGCCCGGAGGCGCGCAGGAGCGCAAGGATCGTGTCGCGCTCGTCGGCCGGACAGAAGGCGAGATAGGCAAGACCGACCGCCGAATGCAGCATCGGCACGCGGCGCAGCATCCGCGCATCGTCGCCGGACGTCGTGAACGGGCTTTCGCGCGAGGACGAGACGCGCAGGCGCATCGTGTCCGTCTCGAGCGTGGCGAGAGACACCGGCCATTTGTGCTCGGCCGTGAATCGCGAGAGGTGCGGCCGGGCGATCTCGACGATCGCGTCGTGGCTGCGATAGCCCGACGACAACGCGAGCGCGCGCTCGCCGAGCATGTAGCCGCGCCGGTTGGGCAGGCGCAGCGCATAGCCTTCCCCCGCCAGCAGGCTCAGCATGCGCACTATGGTCGGCTTCGGCAGCCCCGTCTCGGCCGCAATCGTCTCGACGCTGCTGATCGTACGCTGATTCAGCGCTTTGAGGATCGCGAGGCCGCGCAGCAGCACCTGCCGCGGTGCGCCGGTTCCGGCGTCCTGCTTCGACGGCGATCGAGCCATCTGCTCTCCCCTAATTCCATTCAATGGAATTCATAAAGTTTCCCGTGGTCAAGTGGAAAGATTCCGGCACCATGGCTGCAACAGAATGGCGATGAACGGCCGCAGGGAGGAAAACGATGAAGATCGATGGCGGCTGCCTGTGCGGCCACGTAGCGTATGAGGCGGAAATCGACCCCGAAAAGGTGGCGATTTGCCATTGCACGGACTGCCAGATCAATTCGGCGACCGCCTATCGCTATGGCGTTCCGGTACGCCGCGAGAACTTTCGCCTGACACGCGGCGCCTTGAAGACTTTCGTCAAGACCGCCGAAAGCGGCGGCGAACGCGCTTTGAGTTTCTGCCCGGAATGCGGGACGTCGATCCATGGCGGCGACGTGGTCGAACCGAAGGTTTTTTCCTTGCGCCTCGGCACGGCGCGCCAGCGCGCGGACCTGCGGCCGAAGCGCCAGGTTTGGCGACGCTCCGCCATGCCCTGGATCGACGATCTGTCCGATATGCCCGCTCACGAAACGCAGCCCTGGACTCGCGACGCCAAGGGCGCCCTCGTGCGCTTGGCGGATGTTCCGAGCAATTGAAACGATCGGAAAAGCAATGGCCGCTCTCGGGAAACCGCACAATCTCGCCGTCGCGCCGGCGGTCGTCCGGCCGTCCGCCCTCATGCATTCGCTGAAGGTCGAAATCTGCACGCCGGCGATCGGCGCCGAGATCGGCAACGTCAGCCTCGCCGACGCGCCGCACGACGCCGATCTCGTCGCGGAACTGCGCGCGCTCTGGATGCGTCACAAGGTGCTTTTCTTCCGCGACCAGCACGTGACGCCGATGGAGCAGCAGACATTCGCTCAAGCTTTCGGCGCGCTCGAACCGCATCCTTCGCTGCCGATGCATCCGGAAGCGCCGATGCTGCTGCCGCTCTACCGCAATCTCGACCCCACGAAGCCCAACACGGTCGAGAAGGCGAGCCGCGAAAACGCCTGGCACGCCGATACGACCTACGTGAAGACGCCTTCGCGCGGCGCCATGCTGCGATGTGAGACATGCCCCGACAGCGGCGGCGATACGATGTGGGCGAACATGGCGCTCGCCTACGAGCGTCTGCCCGAACGGGTCAGGACGAAGGTCGACGGCCTCTACGCCATGCACTCGCTGGAGCAGATGTTCGCGGCGCAACTGCCTTACGAAAAACGCAAGAAGGCCGCGGCCGCGACCCCTGCGGTCGAACATCCCGTCGTCATGAAACATCCGGAGACCGGTGAGAAGGTTCTGTTCGTCAATCAGGCCTTCACGACCCACTTCACGAACTACTACAATTTCGCGGACGTGCGATACGGACAGGATTTCGTGATCGAGGCCAATCATCTCATGAATTTTCTGATCTCGCAGGCGCAAATCCCCGAATACCAGGTGCGCCTCAAGTGGCGTCCGGGGACGGTCGCGATGTGGGACAATCTCCTGACGCAGCATTACGCCGTGTCGGACTACGGCGACGCGCCGCGCAAGATGCTGCGCGCGACGTTCAAGGGATTCGCATGAAACGCTCGACGAGCGAATAACGGAGGAAAGAACGATGGCTTACCAGACGATCGAGGTTCGCAAGCTCACGCCGGTCATCGGCGCCGAAATTCACGGCGTCGACCTGTCGAAAGATTTGGGCAATCAGCAATTTCAGGAGATTCACGACGCTCTGATGGAAAATCTCGTCGTGTTCTTCCGCGACCAGAAGATGACGATCGACCAGCACAAGGCCTTCGGGCGCCGCTTCGGCAAGTTGCACGTGCACCCGAACGCGCCGCAGGACCTGCCTGACCACAAGGACATTCTCGTCATCAAGGCCGACGAGAATTCAAAACATGTCGCGGGCGAGGAATGGCATTCAGACGTGACCTGCGACGAAGAGCCGCCGATGGGCTCGATCCTCTACCTGCACACCGTGCCGCCGGACGGCGGCGGCGCCACCATGTTCGCCAATATGTACGCAGCCTTCGACGGGCTTTCGAAGCCCATGCAGCGCTTTCTGGAAGGCTTGACCGCCGTCCACGACAGCGCAAAGGCGCATTTCTACCGGGTGAAGACGACCGACCGCGACGACAAGACCTACCCGCGCACGGAACATCCGATCGTGCGCACGCACCCCGTCACCGGACGCAAGGCGCTGTTCGTCAACCGGGGCTTCACGAACCGCATCATGGGCCTGAAGAAGCGCGAGGGCGACGCGCTGCTCGAAATGCTGTTCCAGCATATCGAGACGCCGGAATTCCAGTGCCGCTTTCACTGGCAGCCGAATTCGGTCGCCTTCTGGGACAACCGCGCGACGCAGCACCGGGCTTTGTTCGACTATCACCCGCATCGCCGCTACGGCCATCGCGTGACGGTCTGCGGCGACAAGCCGTTCTACCGGGCGTAAGGGCGCGGACGACAGCCATGATGAAAGACGTGTTTTCGCTCGAGGGCCGCACGGCCCTCGTCACCGGCGGCTCGCGCGGCATCGGCCGCATGATCGCCCAGGGCTTCCTCGAACAGGGGGCGAAGGTCTACATTTCGGCCCGCAAGGCGGACAAGGCCGCACAGACCGCGAAGGAACTGTCGGCCTTCGGCCCGTGCGAGGCGCTCGCCTTCGATGTGGCTTCGACCGATGGCGCAAAAGCGCTCGCCGCCGCCTATGGCGCGAAGGAATCTCACCTCGACATTCTCGTCCATAACGCGGGCGCGGCGTGGGGGGCGTCGTTCCGCGAATTTCCCGAAGCCGGCTGGGACAAGGTCGTCGATCTCAACATGAAGGCGCCCTTCTTTCTCACCCAGGCGCTCTACAGCGCGCTGACGAAACGGGCGTCGAAGGAGCGGCCTTCGAAAGTCGTGATCATCGCGTCGGTGGACGGGTTCTTCGTCAATCCGGTGGAGAGCTATTCCTACCACGCGAGCAAGGCGGGCGTGCTGCATCTGACGAAAAAGATGGCGATGCATCTCATCAAGGATCACGTCGTGGTTTCGGCGATCGCGCCGGGCGCGTTTGCGACCGACATGAACAAGACCGCGCGCGACAACCCCGAATATTACGACGATCACATTCCCGCGGGCCGGATCGGCAGGCCGGAGGACATTGCGAGCGCGGCCACCTTCCTTGCGAGCCGCGCCGGCGATTATGTCGTCGGCACGACCGTCACGGTCGACGGCGGAGTCTCCTGGGGCTACTGAGCCTCAGCCGCCGCTCGCGCCTTTCGTGCGTATGTTGAGCTGGCCGGCGAGGCCGGCGAGACGGTGCTTCTCGATCGCCTGATATTCGGACGACGTCACCATCGCGCGAAAGTCGGCGAAGGACGGATATTCGGCGAGCGCGACCGCATCCCAGGACGGATCGCATTCGCCGACCATCAGATTCGTCACTGCGCCCGAATAGACGATGCGGCCGCCCTGCTTCGCCAGAAGCTTCGCGACTTCCACGCCATAGCGCGCGTAAGCCGCAGCGCCCGACAGATCGGCGTCCGATCCGTCCGCATATTCGGCCTTCGGTTTGAATTTCAGCAGATTGACCATCACGAACGGCCCGTCCTCGGCCGCCGTCATGAAATGTTTCAGCTGATCGGCGTTCGGAAATACCGAATTCACGACTTTCATGCTTGCCTCCTTCACGCCGTGCGCACGAAATTGTCGACAAGCGCGACGATCGTGTCGGGGCAATCTTCCTGAAGAAAGTGCCCGCCCTTCAGCGTGACGTGCCCGCGGCCTCTCGTCCCGGGCACGCGCGCCTGAAACACGGCGTCGCCGCCCTTCGTCACGGGATCTGCGTCGCTGAACGCCGTGAGGAACGGCTTGTCGAATTTCTCGAGAACCTGCCAGGCCGCCTTGTTCTCCGCGACGGAGGCATGTTCCGGCGTGACGGGCACCAGAGCGGGAAACTGGCGCGCGCCTGCCTTGTAGCTCTCGTCGGGGAAAGGCGCGTCATAGGCGGCCTTCTCCGCCGCATTCAGCTTGCGCGCGGTTCCCGCGCTGACGATCTCGCCCACAGCAAAAACCGGCACGCTCTGGCTGAACGTCAGCCATTGCTGGAAACCCGGCGTCAGCCCCTGTCCGGTCGGCAGACCGGTATTGGCGACGACGACGCGTGCGAAGCGTTCCGGAAACGCCGCAACGAGGCGGAGCCCGATCAGGCCGCCCCAATCCTGGCAAAACAGGGTGACGTTCGTCAGTTCATTCGCCACGAACCAGTCGCTCATCCATTTCACGTGCCGCTCGTAAGTGTAGTCCGTCCGCTCGGACGGCTTGTCGGATCGTCCGAAACCGATGAGATCGGGCGCGATCGCACGATGGCCCTTCGCCACGAGTCCGCGAACGATGTTGCGATAGAGATAGGACCAGGACGGTTCGCCATGCATCAGGAGAACCGGCGCGGCATCGCGCGCGCCCTCGTCGATGCGATGGATACGCAGCGCATCTCCCGCCTCGCGCACCTCCGTGTAATGCGGCGCGAAGCCATAATCGGCGAGCCCCTCGAACCGCTGATCGGACGTCCTCAGAATGCGCATGGTCGTCTCCTTATCTAATGACATTCTACGTGTCATTTTATTGCGTCTGTCAATTCTATGGGCGCTGAAGCCAGTTTCGATGATTTTTGCATCGCACCATAGCCTTTCGAACGGCCCGCGTTGACCGCCAAGACCTGTTATGACAGTTTTAATGCCAATAAATCGCCGGCGCCGCGCCGGCGCTGGAGGATGACATGTCGCGTCGGTGGATGAGTGTGATCGGCGTCGTCATCGTCGCTGGCCTCGCCGGCTGGGCCGCCTTCGAACGATACTGGTACTACATCCCCGGCGTCATCGGACGGCTGAAGGATCCCATCGGCCCGACGCAGCAGGTCGCCTGGCAGGCAGGGCCCGCAGAGGCCGCGACGGGCGAGCGTCCGCCGAACGTCGTCGTCATTCTGGCCGACGATCTCGGCTGGAACGACATCAGCTTCAACGGCGGCGGCGTGGCCAACGGCGCCGTGCCGACGCCGCACATCAATTCGATCGGCCACGCCGGCGTCAGCTTTTCCCAGGCCTATGCGGGCGATGCGACGTGCGCACCCTCGCGCGCCGCCATCATGACCGGCCGCTACGCCACGCGCTTCGGTTTCGAATTCACGCCGGCGCCCAAGCAGTTCTCGAAGCTGATCGCGACGTTCGGCGAAGGCAAGCTGCCGGCTTTCTATCATGCGGAACGCGCGGAGGATTTCCCGGCCAATCTCGGCGACCTCGCCGTTCCGACGTCCGAAGTCATGATCGGCGACATCATGAAAAAGGCCGGCTATCACACGATCATGCTCGGCAAATGGCACCTCGGCGGCACGCCGGCCACGGCGCCGGAGGCGCGCGGCTTCGACGAGGCGCTCGCCTTCTACGACGGCGCTTCGATGTATCTCGACGAGGGCGATCCGCGCGCAGAAAACTCGAAACAGGATTTCGATCCGATCGACAAGTTTCTCTGGGCCAATCTGCCGTTCGCCGTGCGCTACAACGGCGGCAAGCGTTTCGAGCCGGACGTTTACATGACCGACTATCTCGGGCGCGAGGCCGTGCGCGCGATCGACGCCAACAAGAACCGCCCGTTCTTCATGTATCTGGCCTTCAACGCCGTGCATAATCCGCTGCAGGCGCTGAAGGCCGATTACGATGCGCTGTCGAACATTCCCGACCATCGCCTGCGGGTCTACGGCGCGATGGTGCGCTCGCTCGACCGCAACGTCGGTCTCGTTCTCGACGCATTGAAACGCAACGGCCTCGACGACAATACGCTCGTGATCTTCACCAGCGACAACGGCGGCGCCAATTACATCGGCTTGCCCGATATCAACAAGCCGTTCCGCGGCTGGAAGGCGACCTTCTTCGAAGGCGGCATTCACGTGCCGTTCTTCGTCAAATGGCCGGGGCGCGCGCCTGCCGACGCCAAATTCGACAAGCCGATCGGCCACGTCGACATATTCGCGACCGCGGCTGCGGCCGCCGCCGCCCACGCGCCGACGGACCGCACGCTCGACGGCGTCGATCTCATGCCGTTCGCGCGCGGCGAGGCCAATGGCGATCCGCACAAGACGCTCTACTGGCGCGATGGCGAATATCGCGTGCTCCTCGAGGACGGCTGGAAACTGCAGTCCGCAGAACGTCCGAGGAAGAACTGGCTCTACAATCTGGCGATCGATCCGACCGAGCAGAACAACCTCGCGGAATCCATGCCGGACAAGGTGGCCGACCTGCAGAAGGAGCTGGCGCAGATCGACAAACAGCAGGTAAAGCCCCTGTGGCCGAGTTTGCTCGAGGGGCCGATCTTCATCGATACGCCGCTGGGAACGCCGCCGAAGAAAGACGGCGAATATATCTATTGGGCGAACTGACCATGGCGGGCGCGCAGGCGCGAAATTCGCTGCTTGCGACCGCGCTCGCTCTTTGCATCGGCGGTTTCGGCGTCGTTACGCTGTGGCGCGTCTGGCGCGCTCAGCCGCCCTTGCCGGAAGCCTGTATCCCGACCGGCGACGCGCCTGGAGCGCCAGACGCCGGCATGGTCCGGATTCCCGCCGGCGCCTTCAGAATGGGGTCCGAGGATTTTCGGCCGGAAGAGGCGCCGACCGCCCAAATTTCCGTACCGGGCTTCTGGATCGACGCGCACGACATTACGAATGCGCAATTCGCGCGTTTCGTGCGCGAGACCGGCTATGTGACGCTCGCCGAGCGCGAAGGAAGGAACGCCGACGGTTCGCGCAGGCCCCCGGGCGCATGGGTGTTCGCCGAACCCGACGAGGTCAAGAATCTCGAAGACATCTCGCAATGGTGGACGTTCGTCGATGGCGCGGACTGGCGCCATCCCGAGGGTCCGCGCAGCAATCTCGACGGACGGCAAAACCATCCCGTCGTGCAGGTCGCAATCGAGGACGCCGAAGCCTATGCGCGCTGGGCCGGCCACAGGTTGCCGACGGAAGCCGAATGGGAATTCGCCGCGCGCGGCGGCCGCGACGGCGCGCCTTATGTGTGGGGCGACGAACCCGATAGCGACGACGCGCCGAAGGCCAACCGCTGGCGCGGCGTTTTTCCGACGCTCGACCTGGGAAGCAAGGGATTCAAGCGCACCTCGCCGGTGGGCTGTTTTCCTGCGAACGGCTACGGCCTCTACGACATGGCGGGCAACGTCTGGCAATGGACGAGTTCCGCCTGGAGCGAGGATCATCGCATCACGGACGCGAGCGCGCGCGCAGGCGAAGGCGCTGCTTCCTACGTGATCAAGGGCGGCTCGTTTCTCTGCGCGCCGAATTTCTGCGCGCGCTATCGCCCGGCCGCCCGCCAGCCCGGCGATACCGCCGGCGGCGCGGTTCACATCGGCTTTCGCACCGCCCTCTCCGCATCGCCAACCGCCGAGCGTCGATGACCACGAAATCTTCTCGCGCGGAACTCGAGCCGCAAGCAGACGGACGACGCGCACGCAGCGACCGCAGCCGCGCGAAAATCGTCGCCGCCATGCTCGATCTCGTCGGCGCCGGCAATGTGTCGCCCAATGCGGCCGAGGTTGCTGCGGCCGCCGGCGTCGGTCTTCGCACCGTGTTTCGCCATTTCGACGATATGGACAGCCTTTATCGCGAGATTTCGGACGACATCGAGGCCCGCGTCCTGCCGATCGTGTTCCAGCCGGTGAAAGGTGCGACCTGGCGCGATCGGGCGCGCGATCTCGCAGAACGCCGCTGCCGCGTGTTCGAGACCATTCTTCCCTATCGCATCTCGGCCGAATGCAAGCGCTTCGACTCGCCATTCCTGATGCAGGACTACAAGCGCATGACCCGCCTCGAGCGCGTGTCGCTCGAGAGCGCCTTTCCGGCCAAAATTCTGAAGAACGCGACGCTGTTCAGCGCGCTCCAGGCGGCGCTCGGTTTCCAGATCTGGCGCGCCTTGCGCACCGAGCAGGAATTGGGCGTCGACGCCGCGCGCGCAACCGTCCTGCATCTGGTCGACGCGATCCTCGCAGGCGCGGAAGCCTGATTCAATCGCCTTGATCGATCCGCGGCGGATCGGCGGCCGGCGCCGTTGCGTCGATCTCGTAGCGCGTGGTCAGTTCGAGCCACATGGCGTTGAGGATCGCGAAGGAACAGGCCAGTCCGAGTCCGAGCGCCCAAGAAAAATACCACATGCATTCCTCAATAGGCTTGCTTGTTGCTTTCGATATGCGCGGGTTCGACGCGGCCGCGCAACACGCGATAGACCCAGGCCGTATAGGCGAGCACGATCGGCAGGAAGATCGCCGTCGCGATCAGCATGACGAATAGCGTCGTCTCGCTGGATGAGGCGTCCCACACCGTCAGGCTCGCATCCGGCGCCGTCGAGGACGGCAGCAGGAACGGGAACGTTGCGAGGCCGGCCGTTGCGATAATGGCGGCGACGCTGATTGCGCTCGCAACGAAGGCCGCCCTGTCGGCCCGAAGGCGCAGCAGGAAGAAAACGGCGACCGGCCCGGCCAATCCGAGGGCGGGCGCCGCCATCGTCCACGGCCGCACGCTGTAACTCGCCATCCAGCCGCCAACGGAAGATGCGACTGTTTTCAGCGTAGGATCCGAAGGACCGTTGGCGGCGATGGCGCTCGTGATCGTATAGCCGTGAATCCAGCGCGCGATCGCAACGCCGCCGAGCGCAAACAGGACAAAGGTGACGAGCGCCAGAACGCCGCCCGCATAGCGGCTGCGGTCGGCGACCGGCCCCGACGTCTTGACCGCCGCATAGGCGGCGCCGTGCATCATCAGCATCGACAGGCTGACGAGGCCGCATAGAAGCGCAAACGGATTGAGCAGCGCGAGAAGGCTGCCGCCGCCGATCGAACGCAATTCGTGATCGAGCGAGAACGGCGCGCCTTGCAGCAGGTTGCCGAAGGCGACGCCGAAGACGAGCGCGGGCACGACGCCGCCGACGCACAGCGCGATGTCCCAGGCGCGTCGCCAGCGACGATCTTCGAGCTTGCTGCGATATTTGAACGCCACCGGCCGCAGGATCAGCGCCATCAGCACAAGCAGCATGGCGAGATAGAAGCCCGAGAACGACGTCGCATAAAGCGGCGGCCAGGCGGCGAACGACGCGCCGCCGCCGAGAATGAACCAGACCTGATTGCCTTCCCATGTCGGGCCGATGGCGTTGATGAGCAGGCGTCGTTCGCCGTCGGCGCGCCCGAGAAACGGGATGAGCGCGGCTATGCCGAGATCGAACCCGTCCATGACGGCGAAGCCGATGAGCAGAACGCCGAGCAGCGCCCACCAGATGACGCGCAGCGTATCGTAGTCGAGCGTCATTTCAGCCTCCCGCCGCGCCGGTCGGCCGCGGCTGACGGTACATGCCGCCGCTTCCCGGTCGTCCCGCGCCGATGTCTGGCACGCTCCAGACCTCCTGCGGTCCGATCCGGACGTATTTGACCATCAGAAAGATGTCGATCGCCGCCAGCCCGGAATAGAGCAGCACGAAGGCTGCGATCGACGTCCAGACGTCGCCGGCGCTGATCGACGAAACGCCGAGAAAAGTCGGCAGAACGCCTTCGATGATCCAGGGCTGGCGTCCGTATTCCGCGACGACCCAACCGAGTTCTGCGGCGATCCAGGGCAGCGGCAGCGCGAGCAACGCGATCCGGAGGAACCATCGCTGTCGCTCGATCGTGCGGTTGGAGGCGAAGAAAAACGCCGCCGCGAACAGCGCGATCTGGAAGAAGCCGATGCCGACCATCGCGCGAAAGGCGAAGAACATCACGGGCACGTCCGGCACCAACGACCAGGCCGCCGCCTGGATTTGCTGCTCGCTGGCCTTGCGCGGATCGTCCGTAAAGCGCCGCAGCAGCAGGCCGTAGCCGAGATCCTTCTGCGTGCGTGCGAAATCGGCTTGCGCGGCGGCGTCGTTGCGGTCGGCGCGCAGTTTCTGAAGATCGTCGTAGGCCGTGACGCCGCTGCGTATGCGTTGCTCGCTGGCGGCCACGAGTTCCTCGATTCCCGGGACCTGCTGCGAGATCGACCGCGTCGCGATCAGGCCGAGCAGCCAGGGCGCCTTCACCTCGTATCTGGTTTCCCTATTCTTGACGTCGGGAATGCCGAACACGGTGAAGGGCGCCGGCGCCGGCTCCGTTCGCCACATGGATTCCATCGCGGCGAGTTTCATCTTCTGGTCCTGCGTCGCCAGATATCCGCTTTCGTCGCCGAGGACGACAACCGACAGCGCCGAGGCAAGGCCGAACGACGCGGCGACGGTGATCGAGCGCCGCGCGAGTTCGATATGGCGGCCGCGCAGAAGATAGAAGGCGCTGATCGCCATCACGAAAATCGCGCCCGTCACATAGCCGGCGCTCACCGTATGAACGACCTTGGCCTGCGCCACGGGGTTGAACAGAACGGCCTTGAAGTCCGTCACCTCCATCCGCATGGTCTGGTAGTTGAAGGCGCTGCCGACCGGGTTCTGCATCCAGCCGTTGGCGATGAGGATCCACAGCGCGGACAGGTTCGATCCGATCGCGACGCACCACGTGACTGCGAGGTGGCCGATGCGCGAGAGCTTGTCCCAGCCGAAGAAGAACAGCCCGATGAAGGTCGCCTCGAGAAAGAAGGCCATCAAGCCTTCGATGGCGAGCGGGGCGCCGAACACATCGCCGACATAGCGCGAATAATAAGCCCAGTTGGTGCCGAATTCGAATTCCATGGTGATGCCGGTGGCGACGCCCATGGCGAAATTGATGCCGAACAGTATGCCCCAGAACATCGTCATGTCCCGCCATATGCGACGGCCGGTCATCACGTAGACGCTCTCCATGATCGCCAGCAGAAGCGACAGGCCCAGCGTCAGCGGCACGAACAGAAAATGATAGAGCGCGGTCATCGCGAATTGCGCGCGCGAAAGGTCGGCGACGTGAAAATCCGGCATGCATACCTCACCGCAACCGCGGACTGCGTCAGGCGCGACGCCCGCGCCTCGCAGCCGTCGATCTAGACGACGACGCCAACATATCAATGCGTAGCGGCCTGCGCACGATGTCGCAGCGGCGCGCCATGACGCCGCAAGCCATAACGCCACGCTCGAGCCGGAGCGGCGCGCGATCCGCGCCTTGCGGGCCGGCCGCAACGCCTTTAGCTTGGCTTGTCCTACACTTTCGTCGCGCAGGTCATGACAGATACGCCCCCGCCCATCGCCCTCCCCTCCCTCGAGCCTGTCGCCGATGTCGCGGTCGATGTCGGCGCGCCGATTGTCGTCGGCGAAACGTCCGCCGGCCTTCGCCGGGTCGTGCCTATTCTCGGCGGCGTCGCCACCGGGCGAATCGCGGGCCGCATCCTGCCTGGCGGCGCCGACTTCCAGATACTCAAGCGCGACGACGTGACCGAACTCGAGGCGCGCTACGTGATCGAAACCGCCGGCGGGCTCGTCTACGTCGTGAACAATGGCGTCCGCTCCGGACCGAAACACGTGATGGACGCGCTCGCACGCGGCGAAAAGGTCGATCCGGCGCTGGTCTATTTCAGGGCGATACCGCGTTTCGAAACCGCTGCGCCCGATCTTCTCTGGCTTACGCGAAAAATCTTCGTCTGTTCGGGCGTTCGCCTGCCGGACAAGGTGGTTCTTCGCTTCTACGAACTTCAATAGGACGACGAAACCGGATGCCCAGGACCAAATTCACCGACGACCAGCGCGCCGCGATCGAAAAGGCGATCACCGGCCGCAAATCCGTGCGCGCCTTTCTCGACAGGCCCGTTTCCAGGGAGATGGTCGCCCATATTCTCGAAGTCGCCTCGCGCGCCCCGAGCGGCACCAACATGCAGCCCTGGCGCGTGCATGTCGTCGCTGGCGAGGCCCGCGACAAGCTCTCGAGGGCGATCCACGACTCCTTCACCGGCGGCGGCCGCTCGCCATCCGGTTCCGAATACAAATATTATCCCGACCCCTTTTTCGAGCCGTTCCTGTCGCGCCGCCGCAAAGTCGGTTTCGACATGTACGGGTTGCTCGGCATCAAGAAAGGCGATACCGAGGCGATGGCCAAGCAGCTCGGCCAGAACTATCTCTTTTTCGGCGCGCCGGTCGGCCTGATGTTCACGATCGACCGCAAGCTCGAGATCGGCTCCTGGCTCGACTACGGCTATTTCCTCGAAGCGATCTGCGTCGCAGCGCGCGCCAATGGGCTCGAAACCTGCTCGCAACAGGCCTTCGCCTACTTTCACTCGATCATCCGCGAACAGCTCGCGATGGACGACAGCGAAGTCGTCGTCTGCGGCATGGCCATGGGCTACGCCGATTGGGACGCGACGATCAACAAGCTCCAGACCGTGCGTGCGCCCGTCGACGAATTCGCGACGTTCCGGGGGTTTTAGCTCAGATCAGCCGCAGCTGCGGTTCGCGCGGCGCAAGTCCCGCGCGCGTGGCCGCGTCGCGCTCGATGTCGAGAATGCGCAGCTTGGTCGAAACGCCGCCTGGCGCGGAAAATCCGCCGGTCTTGCCGCCGGCGGCGACGACGCGATGGCAGGGGACGATGATCGGAATCGGATTGCGCCCGAGCGCCTGTCCGACATCGCGGGCGCCGTTCGGTTCGCCGATCGCGCGCGCGATTTCGCCGTAGGTGCGCGTCTGCCCGCAGGGGATGAAGCGCGCGACCTCGTAGATCTGCCGCTCGAAGGCGCCGATGCGGTCGAGATCGAGCGCGACGTCGCTCAGATCGACGATGGCGCCGTCGAGCAGGGCTGCGATGCGGCATACGATTTCCGCGATCTGGGCCGGCGGTTCGCGTTCGAGCGGCGCGCCCGCGCGCTTCTTGATGCGGGCGCGCGTCGCCTCGGGGGTCTGTTCCGGCAGTGCGACCATGGTCACGCCGCGCCCGCTCCACGCAAGCCCGCACACGCCGACGGCCGTTTCGAAAAATGTCGCGCCATAGCCCTGCATACGGCGCATGATAGCAGGCGCGTCCGCGGCTTGCGAATGCGCCGCAAAGCCTCTGGCGTTGCGGCCGCCTTGAGGGTATTTGGGCTTGTCCGCTGTCGTCGGCGACAGCCGCCAATCCAGTCGAGGATCCGCATGCTCGTCGCCAGACGCGAACGTACGATCGAATGGGGGGACTGCGATCCCGCCAAGATCGTCTACAATCCACGTTTCTTCGACTGGTTCGACAATTGTACCGGCGGCCTTCTGGAAGCGGCCGGCTTCGCCAAGCGCTGGCTGCTCGAAAACACGGACTTTACCGGAATTCCGCTGGTCGAATCGCGCGCGCGCTTTCTGAAGCCCTCCCGCTACGGCGATCGAGTCGTCATCGAGACGCAGGCGACGGATATTCGTCGCTCGTCCTTCGATATCCGCCACCAATTGTTCAACGGAGGCGAACTATCTGTGGAGGCCTTCGAGACGCGCGTATGGACCGGCCGTGATCCGAAAAATCCGGATCGGTTGAAATCCGCTGCGATTCCGGACGAAATCGTGGCGCGCCTGAAGGGCGAGAAAACGCCGGGATGAATGCGTCCTTGCGTCGCCTCTCGAGGACCAGGGTGGGAAAAATGCTCTGGCCTCATGCGCAGCGCTTTCCACCATTCCGGCGCGCGCGGAAGTGAGCGAGGTGCGCATTTCTAGGGGTTACGGCGTCCTCTACTTGCCGCTCATGGTGATGGAGCAGCGCAAGCTTCTCGAAAAGAAGGCGGCTGAAGCTGGCCTCGGCGACGTCAAGAGCAAATGGTTCCTTTTCGATGGCGGCAACATCATAAACGATGCGATGCTCGCCGGTTCGCTGGATATCGCCGGAACCGGCGCCCCGGGATTCGTCACGCTCTGGTCGAAAAGCAAAGGCGCCAGCGCCGAGGTGATCGGCGTTTCCGGCATGTCGGGAACCGGATTGTCGCTCAATACGACCAATCCCGCCGTCAAATCGCTCGCCGATTTCACGGCCGCGGACAAGATCGCCATGCCCGGCATCAAGACTTCGCTCGCCGCCGTGGTGCTGCAGATGGCGGCGGCTAAGCAACTCGGGAAGGACAAGTGGAACGCGCTCGATCCGTTCACGGTCGGCCTGCCGCATCCCGAAGCCTATACGGCGCTGGTCTCCGGCAAGACCGGCATCGACGCGCATTTCGCGTCGCCGCCGTATTCGACGATGGAGCTGCGCGATCCGAAGGTCCACAGCGTATACAATTCGGTCCAGGGCCTCGGTCCGATCACGCTCGACGTCGTTTTCGCGCCGAAAAAATTTGTCGAGGCCAATCCGAAGGTCATGGCCGCGTTTCTCGCCGCTTTCGACGAGGCCTGCGATATCATTGCAAAAGACAAGAAGGGCGCGACCGACGATTTCGTCGCAAGCCTGAAGACCAAGCTTCCTTACGACGAGGCTCTGGGCATCGTCTCCGACAAGGATACGACCTTCTCTGCAACCCCAAAGGGGGTCGGGGAATTCGCGAACTTCTTGGCGGACGTCGGCTCGATCAAGAACCGGCCGTCGAAATGGTCGGATATGTTCATGCCGGCGCTCGCCAACCGCCCGGGCAGCTGATCCCGCTCCCGCGCGAGCCCGATGGAACCGCCACGCGTGGACCGCGTTCGGGAACCAAAACGCACCATCAGCGTTGTCACTCGGCGAAGATTACGCTTTCGCTGAACTACGGGCGCGTCCCGCAATTCCGCCAGCGCGAAAATCGACGTGTCGGAACAGCGGGATGGCGAGTTAATGAAGGCCGGACAATCAGGGCTACTCCGATCCAACCTGCTCGGAGCGGCTGTTTCGGCTTTCTTTTTGATGGCGATCGCTATCGCCAGCTTCTATTTCAGCGAGCGGACAAGCCGCCTCGACCTCGAGGCGTTTTCGGCCGGTGAGGCCGATCGGCAGATGGCCGAGGTCTTCTCGACATTTCTCCAGGGCGAATCCGGCCAGCGCGGATATCTGCTGACGCAGCAGCAGCCCTATCTCGCGCCCTACGAGAACGCCAGAACGGCTATCTTTCCCTTACTCGATCAGCTGAAGACGCGGATCGCGGCCCTGCCGCCGGATGTCCGGTTGCCGTCGATCGACCCGTTCCAGGAGGCGGTCCGCGCAAAGTTCGAAGAACTCGATCGGACGGTGTCGCTCACGCGCGCAAATCGCGCCGACGAGGCCATGGCGATCGTGAGAGCCGATTCAGGACGCGGGCTGACGGAAAAGGCGCGCGCCTTCGTCGCGGCCTTCAGGACAGCGGCGAATGAATTCAGGGCTGAGAGAATTGCGCAGGCGCGTCGCAGCGCCGACGATCTGGAGCTCGTCACGACCATTGGCGGGGTCGCCGTGCTGCTCATCTCGATCGTGGCGATGGGCCGGATCCGACGCTATACGACCGAGATCGAAGGCGCGCGCCTCGCCCTGTCTTCCGTGAATATGGAGCTCGAACGCCGCGTCGCAACCCGCACGCGCGATCTCGTCCGCGCCAACGACGAACTACAGCGCTACGCCTATATCGTCAGCCACGACCTGCGCGCGCCGCTCGTCAACATCATGGGTTTTACGAGCGAGCTCGAACAATCGATGGCCTCTGTCGGCGCCGCCGTCGCGCAAGGCGATGTCGATCGGACGAGCTCTTTGTGGGCGCCCGCGGTCGAGGCGATCGAGGGCGATATTCCCGAAGCGCTCAAATTCATCAAATCCTCCATCAACCGGATGGACGGCCTCATCAACGCGATTCTGACGCTCTCACGGCTCGGGCGTCTGCCGCTGAGCGCGGAACCCGTCGACATGAACGCTCTGGTCGACGGATGCCTGGGCGTCGTACGCCATCGCGTCGAGTCTCTCGACGTCGACGCCGTCATAGAGGGGACGCTGCCGCCCCTGATCGGCGATCGGAACTCGCTGCAACAGGTATTCGCCAACCTGCTCGACAACGCCGTCAAATATCTGTCGGCAGACCGCGCCGGACGCATAAGGGTGCGCGGCCGCCGCGCGGCGGGCCTCGTTACCTACGAGGTAGAAGACAACGGGCGCGGCGTCTCCGTGTCTGACCAGGAACGCATCTTCGAGCTCTTCCGGCGCGCCGGCGTGCAGGATCGCCCGGGCGAAGGCATAGGACTTGCGCATGTCCGCAGCCTCGTGCGTCGCCTCGGCGGCGATGTGACGGTGTTTTCGGACGGACGCAGCGGCACGACCTTCCGCGTGACGCTGCCGGAAAATCTCAGCCACACATTACAAGCGAGCGAACAATGACCAAGGCGAGCAGGCCAGTATCGATCATCATGATCGAGGACGACGAAGGCCACGCACGTTTGATCGAAAAGAACATCCGTCGCGCCGGCCTCAGCAACGAAATCATTTCGTTCGCCAATGGAACGAGCGCGTTGCGTTACTTTCATGGCGAGAACGAAAAGGGCGGCGAAGACCCCGGCCGACCTTGCCTCGTGCTGCTCGATCTCAATCTGCCCGACATGACAGGCGTCGATATTCTGGAGAAGCTCAAAGCCAACGAAGCCACGCGCCGCGCGCCGGTCATCATTCTGACGACCACGGACGACAAGCGCGAAATTCAGCGCTGCTACGACCTGGGCGCAAACGTCTACATCACGAAGCCGCTCAATTATGAGAACTTCGCCAATGCCGTGCGGCAGCTCGGGCTTTTCCTGGCTGTCATTCAGGTCCCGGACGCGGAATGACATGCCCTACGTCGCCGACATACGCGATCCTCTCCACGTCCTCTTGATCGACGACGACGAAACATTGTGCGCGCTCGCAGAGCGACAAATGCAACGACGGGGACATGTCGTCACGCAAGCGCAGACCGGACAGCGTGCGATCGAGCTGCTCGCGAAGGGCAACGTCGACGTGATTGCGCTCGACCATTCCTTGCTCGCCGAAACCGGCCTCGACATTCTCGGGCGTTTGCCTGATCGGGGCGAGAGACCTCCCGTCGTCTACGTCACCGGTTCCGCCGACGCCCGCGTCGCGCTCGAGGCGCTGCGCGCCGGCGCCGACGAATATGTCATCAAGGAGATCGGCGCCGAATTCTTCGAATTGCTGACGGCGGCGATCGAGCATGTCTACGAAAGGTGGCGGCTCAAGCAAGTTCGCGACGAGCAGGCGCTCGATATTCTGAAGGCGCGCGACCGGGCAGAATTGCTCCTGAAGGAAATGAACCATCGCGTCGCCAACAGCCTCGGTCTCGTCGCGGCCATGGTGCGCATGCAGGCGAGCGCGTTGACGGACGAAGCCGCCGTCAAGGCGTTGAACGAGACCCAGGCGCGCATCACCGCAATTGCCGGCGTGCATCGTCACATCTACTCGTCCGACAACGTCGCGATGTTGTCGATGCACGATTACCTCAAACAGCTCGTGAAGGATTTGCAGACGTCGCTGCACGACTATCACGGCGCGCATGAAATCGTGCTCGAGGCTGCCGACATTTCGATGACGACAGACAAGGCGATCTGGATCGGCATCGCGGTCAGCGAACTTGTCACTAACGCCTTCAAATATGCCTACGCGCCGGGCAAGACTGGCTCCATCCGCGTCACGCTCCGCAAGATCGGAGACGCCGTCGGCGAATTGGCGGTCGAGGATGACGGAATCGGCTTCGATCCCAGGGCCCCGACCATTGGAACCGGCGTCGGCGCGAAGATTCTGGAAGCGATGCGGCGCGGTCTCGGCGGGGAAATCGCGCACGGCAAGGAAGTCAAAGGCGCCCGCGTCAGCCTGACTTTTCCGCTCGAGAAGCCTGCCCCCTGACGTGTCGGCAAGGCCGTCAGGCCGCCGGCGGCGTCTTGCCCGGGCCAAACATCAGTCCGGCGGCGAGAAAGCCGCCATCGACGTTGAGCGTATGTCCGTGAACATAGCGGGCCTCCTCCGAGCAGAGAAAAACGGCGGCGTCGGCAATCTCATCCGGCGTTCCGTAGCGCGACTGGGGGATGAGATAATTATAGGCCGCGCGTGTCGCCTCATCATGCGCGAATTTCGCCATTTCCGTTTCGATTGCGCCCGGCGCAATGGCGTTGACGTTGATGTTGTGCGCCGCCAGTTCGACCGCCATCACCTTGGTCAGAAGTTCGAGACCGGCTTTCGCCGACCCATAGGCCGCCCGTCCATTGCCGCCGCGCTGCCCCGAAAGCGAAGCGATATTGACGATCTTGCCGCCTCCATTGCGCGACATCTCCCGTGCGGCCGCCTGCCCCACAAGAAAGGCGCCGGTCAGATTGACCGAAATGATCCGGCTCCATTCCTCCAGGCTCGTCTCCAGGAAAGGCGTGTTGCCGCCGACGCCCGCATTATTGATCAGCATGTCGAGCCGGCCGAAAGCCGAAACGACAGACGCCACACAGGCGTTCACGGAAGCCGGATCGGCGACATCGAGGCCGAGGCCGAGCGTCTGCGCGCCGCCAGCGCCGACTTCCTTCGCGGCGTCGGCCGCGCCTTCCGCATTGATGTCGGCGAGGACGACATATGCGCCCTCCCGCGCAAAAGCGCGCGCTGTTGCAAGCCCGATGCCCCGGGCAGCGCCGGTGACGACGGCGATTTTGTCTTTCAGACGCATTCAGATCCCCGCAAGCGCAACGACCCGCGAGCGCCGCGAGGCGCGCACGGGTCGTACAGAACTTCTCACAGAAGAGATGCGATCAGGCCGTCGCAGCGTTCTTCAGCTTGGAGAGCGCGCGGATACGCACCCGGACGCTCGCCGGCTTGGCGGCGGCCTTGACCATTTCGCCGGTCGCCGGATTGCGCACGAGCGTACCGGCCTTGCGCGCGGGCACCTTGCGCAGCGTGACCTTCAGAAGGCCGGGCAGAACGAACGAGCCGACGCCGCGCGGATGCACGGAGCCCATGAACACGTTTTCGAGCGTCGTATAAACGCCGACCGCAGTCTTGCGCGGAATGTCGTTCTCCTGCGCGATCAGGTTGATCAGGGCGGATTTGGTAAGGGTTTCCTTGACCGGGCGCATAGCAGCCGATTCGGACTTGCCGGCCTTTTTCGCCGACGCTTTCTTGGTGGTTTTGGCCTTGGCCATTTGACAACTCTCCCCGAGATGGCAGCAGCGCTGCATTCGAAACACTCGAATTGCTAGGCATTCGTCGAGCGATTCGCAATTCGCTTTCGCGATAGCCCTCAATTTTATTGTGATTTCGAGACACTTCGGTCGTGAACACGCGTAAAATCATAGCATTTGGAGCGTACTCGGCCCCCGAGGCGGCGCAAATAGCGCGTCGAGCGCCTCCCGAATCGCCGGCGTGATCGCGATGTCGAGCGCGGCGACGTTCTCCTGCACGTGCCTGGGATTCGCCGCTTTCGGAATGGCGATGACCCCGTCGCGATCGAGCACGAAGGCGAGCGCCAGTTGCGCCGGCGTGCAGCCGTGTTCGCGCGCGCAATCGATCAGCCCCGGCTCGCGGACGAGTCTTCCCTGTTCGATCGGCGAGTAGGCCATGACGGGGATCCCATGGCGGCGCGCCCAGGGCAGCACGTCCCACTCCACGCCGCGGCGCGTGAGATTGTAGAGAATCTGGTTTGTCGCGACTGCTTCGCCTCCCGGCGCGGAAACGAGTTCGTCCAGATCGTCGCTGTCGAAATTCGATACGCCCCAGCGCCGGATCTTGCCGGCTTTTCGCAACCGCTCGAAGCCTGCGATCGTTTCCCCGAGAGGAACTGCGCCGCGCCAATGGAGCAGATAGAGATCGATGCGGTCGGTCCTCAGGCGCTTCAGCGAGCGCTCGCAGGCTGCGACGACGCCGGCAGCGCTGGCGTTATGAGGATAAACTTTCGAGACGAGAAAAGCCTCGTCGCGGCGTCCGGAGATCGCCTCGGCGATCAGGTCCTCCGATGCGCCCTCCCCGTACATCTCGGCGGTATCGATCAGCTTCAAGCCGAGATCGAGGCCCGCGCGCAAGGCGGCGATCTCCTCCTTGCGTCGTTGACCGCGCTCGCCGATCATCCATGCGCCCATGCCGAGCGCGCAAACCCGCTCTCCGTCACAAAACGCCGCCTGTTTCATTCGAACGACCTCACGCGGCGAACGCCGCCGTCGTCGAGTTTACGCGCAGGCTCCCGTGGCGCCAAAAGAAAGCCGCCGGACGTTGTCCGGCGGCTCTGGCCTCGGAGAATTCCCGCGGTTATCGCCGGATCAATTCTTCATCGCTTTCGTGTCGAACGCCGGCTCGGCCTTCAGCTGATCCTTGGTGCGATCGAGTTCGAGCCACGCCTTGTTGTTCTTGTCGGTGCGCCATTTGATGTCCGTGAAGGGAACCTTCACGTCTTTTTCGCCGACGCCGACAAAGCCGCCGACGCCGATGACCGCGGCCGAAATTTTCCCGTCGGGATCGACGATCAGGTCGTCGATCGTGCCGATCTTGTTCTCGCCCTTGTCGTAGACTGTCTTGTCGTAGACGTTCGAAACAAGCGTCGTGCGCGGCGCCACGCTCGTCTGGGCGTAGGCGGCAGAGCCGGCGGCGATGGCTGCGGCGCCGGCAAGAATGGCGATGGTGCGCATGAAATGTCTCCTCTTCGTCGAGATGAGACCGCGCAACGCATAGCCGACGTCAGAAGTTCCCGACGCGCCCAAGCCGCGCTGGAACAAAACGCATCGACTTCGATTTCCTGCCTCATTCGTTTCTGCCGGTCTCCCGAGGCCAGGAGGATTCGATGGACGCAAGTTCAGACCCGCAGCGCGTCGCAGAGCGAACCGCGCTGCGATGGGATGTGCTCGCCCATTTCAGCACAATCGGAATTTTTATTCTTTTCCTCGTCGCCGCGTTGCAACTAGCGCGCGAGCTTATGACGCCTGTGGTCGCGGCCTTCGTCGTCGCTGTCGCTCTTGCGCCGCTTCATAGACGAATGACGACTCGCTACACGCCTTCCTGGCTCGCAGCGCTCGCAACGCTTGCTCTGCTTCTCCTGTTGATTCAGGCGGTCCTGGCGGCGCTCTCGGTGACCGTCGTGCTGGGGATCGACAAAGCGTCGCGTATAACGGACGCGCTGCTCGCTATCGTCGGGTCTGTCAAAGCCCATGCCGCCGCCTTGAGGCTCGACGCGTTTCTGGGCGACGCAAATCCGAAGCTCGACGCCGTGGGACTGATGCGAGGTCTTCTCGGCGTACTGACGCCTGCGCTCGGCGAATTCGTCGTATTCATCGTCGTTCTGTTCTTCGCGCTGGTCTGGCGCGACGATTTGCGCAAATCCGTCATAATGCGCTTCGACACACGACCGGAACGGCTCAACGCGATTCGCACATTCAATGAAATTGAACGACGCCTTACGCTCTATTACGTCAGCGTCACCGCGATCAATGCGACAGTAGGCCTTCTCACCGGCGTCAGCGCAATACTGGTCGGCCTGCCGAACGCGCTGATGCTCGGCCTGATGGCGTTCGCGCTCAACTACGTCCCCTATATCGGGCCCGCCGCAGTAATGGCGATCCTCGCCGGCGCCGGACTGATAGAGTTCGCCTCACCCGAACGCGCGATTGCGGCGCCTCTATTGTTTCTGCTCATGGCTTTGGTCGAAGGCAATTTCCTCACGCCGCGCATTATCGGCGCATCGCTCGATTTCAATCCACTTGCGGTTCTGCTCAGTCTCGTTTTCTGGGTCTGGCTGTGGGGGCCGGTGGGCGGATTTCTCGCGGCGCCGCTCCTGATCGTCGGCCAAACCATCCTTGCGCGAATGGTTTCAGAACCGGCGTGAAAGTCGCGCAGCGGCGAAGCTGGAACCAAAAGCGCCCTCAATCTGTTGGAAACAGGGCAAAGTAGCGGAGGCTGGCGCATGTCCCTCGGAACAATCGTACTCATCATTCTCGTGCTGCTCCTTATCGGCGCTTTGCCGACATGGCCCTACAGCGGCGGCTGGGGCTATTATCCGAGCAGCGGCCTCGGTCTCGTCGTGGTGGTAGTCGTGGTCCTGCTGTTGCTGGGGCGAATCTAGAGTCCGATCAGATGAGCGGCCGCGTCGGCTGGCTTGGCCTGTAGACGGCGGCCGCTTTCATCATCGCATCTTCGTCCAGGATTTCGAGCCGTCGATTTTCGAAGCTGAAGAATTTGCCGCGACGCAGTCGCTGCAAAGTCTTGTTGAAGGTGACGAGGGAAAGGCCGAGCGTGTCGGCCAGATGCTGCTGCGTCATCGGGAGGTCCAGACTTCCGTCCTTGTTGAGCAGTCCCGATTCGGCGGCGCGGTCAGCCAGATGCCATAGCAGGTAGGCGATGCGCTCGCTCGATTTTCGACGTCCCACCGCAAGCAGATTGTCGTCGAGAATGCGCTCTTCGCGGGCGGCGAGCCAGGTGATGTCGAGCGCCAGGCCCGGGCGTTCGGCAAACAGCTCATTGAGCCGCCCGCGCGAGAATACGCACAGACGCACGTCCGTCAGCGCCTCGATTCCATGATCCATCGCGACTTCGAGCGTCGTCTGCACGCCGATGAAATCGCCCGGGAAAAGATAGTTCAGGATCTGCCTGCGCCCGTCCGGCAGCGTCTTGTACCTGAACGCCCACCCGGACAGGAGTGTAAACAGATGCGGCGAGGCCGCGCCTTCCAGATAGATCGCGCCGCCGGCCTTCCCGTGCAGTTCCCCCATCTTGAACTTTTCGATAAACTCGATTTCGCCCTCCGTGACGCGGGAAAAGGCCGGCAATTTGCGCAGCGGACAGCTCGCGCATGAAATTTGGGCGATCATTTCGGCCATACGTTCCTCTCTATGTCATTTTTAAATGCATGCGCAGGTTCGAAGCATCACATTGCGCGGCGACGATGCGCAAGCGCTTCATGGAGGGGATTGGGTGCGAGAATTCGACGAGACGGGACGGCGGAAATGGAGCGCGCTGGTCGTCGACGATGAGTTTTTCATCGCGTTCGATCTGGAGGAGCGTTTGCGCAGGCTGGGCGCGGATGACGTGCGCTCGGCTTGCACGCTCGCCGACGCAATGGCGTCCATGAGCGAATGGACGCCGACGCTTGCGATCGTCGACTGGCGGCTTGCGGGCTCCACGCCCGTCAAGCTGATCGAGCAATTGCTCGCCCGCGCCGTGCGCGTCGTCATATCCAGCGGAAGCCACCGTTCGGAGATCGATCAGGCGTTTGGAGACCGCGTTCTCTACGTCCAGAAGCCCGTGTCGGACGAGGCGCTCGATCAGGCGGTCCTCCTGCTCCTGCCGGCCCGGCGCGCCTGATCTTCCGGGGCTCGGAAAGAAGCCCCCATTCGTCCGTAAAACTCGGGAACCGAAGCGTTGCGGCCGCGTTATGCAGCGTGGACGGAGGCGCAAAGATGAGTGGCAGGATTATACTTCTGTGCGAAGACGATCCTGTTATCGCCTTTGATCTTTCGTCGCAGATCGCTGCGCGCGGCGACACCGTGCTTGGGCCCGTCTCCAGCGCCGAGGCGGCGCTGGAACTGGCCGACAGGCATCGGCTTGACGGCGCCGTCATCGATCTCAATCTCGCCGACGGCCGGTCCGGTCCCGCCATCGCGCGAGAGATGCACGGTCGAGGGACGCCGATCCTCTTGTGTTCAGGTCTCTCGCTCGCGCCGGAAGAACTGAAGGACATAAAACACATCTACGTTCGCAAGCCATTCGGACAGGACGCGCTCGCGGACTGCCTCGACAGCATGTTTGCAACGCGAGCCGGCGCTGTCGCCGCCGTTTAGCGACGCCTTCTTCGTTCAGCATCATTCAACGGGAGAACTGACATGACCTTCGGAAAAGGACTGATCCTCTGGCTCGTCGGCATTCCGCTGCCGATCATTCTTCTCATCGCGCTGTTCTGGCACCACTGAATCGAAAGGCCACGCAGATGGCAGCCGCCAAGCCGAATCTCGCTAAAAATCTCGCCAGCGACAATGTCGCGCAATTGATGACCCCGACGGACCTTCCGGAGAAAGGCGTCCGCGCGATCGTGGAGCATGTCAACGGACTCGTCGCCAGCGCCTACGCGTTGTACGTGAAAACGAAAAATTTTCACTGGCATATGAGCGGGCACAATTTCCGCGATTATCATCTGCTGCTGGACGAGCATGGAGATCAGATCTTTGCCACCATCGACCCGCTGGCGGAGCGCGTGCGCAAGCTCGGCAAGCCCACGCTGCATTCGATCGGCGAAATCGCCAGGCTCTCCAGCATCAAGGACAACGACAAAGACTATGTCTCGCCCTACGACATGCTGGTCGAACTGATGAACGACAACAAGAAGGTCGTGAAGGCGATGCGCGAAGCGCACGAGGTCTGCGAGAACCACAAGGACGCGGGCACCGCCAGCCTGCTCGAAGTATACATCGACGAAGGCGAACGGCGGATATGGTTTCTGTTCGAATGCGCGCGCGCGTCGCGTCCTGAGGCGCGCTGAACGCTTTTCCACCCGAACCGTTCGCCCGGCCATCGCGTCGGGCGAACGCATTTTGCGCGGCTGCCTCGGCGCGATCGCCGCGCGGCGTCCGTCCCGCGCCGCATTCTCGCCATTTACAAGCCGTTTACCATGCTCTGGCTTTGCGCGAATGCCACACATTCCTCAAAGGCTTCATCAAGGTTGATAGAACCTTCGCTTAACCATCCAAGGCTAGGACTGGCCGCAGTTCAAGCGAGTTCGAGGAGTACCGGGATGCTTTCCTTCCGTGGCGCGCGCGCGCTGAAACTGGCCGCTGTGGCGGCTTTGGCGATTTCCGCGGCCGCCTGCGCGAAGAACCCGGCCGACGACGCCAGCCTTGCAGGCGGCGTGGGCGGCGCGGGCCGCGCAGGCTATGGCGCGAACGGCGCGGCTCGCCCGGGCAGCCAGCAGGATTTCGTCGTAAATGTGGGCGACCGCGTATTCTTCGAATCCGATTCCTCGGACCTCTCGCCTACCGCTCAGGCTACGCTCGATAAACAGTCGCGCTGGCTGCAGCAATACGGCAACTACAGCTTCACGATCGAAGGACACGCGGACGAGCGTGGAACCCGCGAATACAATTTCGCGCTGGGCGCCCGCCGCGCCGAGGTCACGAAGGATTACCTGGTCGCGCGCGGCATATCCGCCTCGCGAATCAAGACGATCAGCTACGGTAAGGAACGGCCGGTCGCAGTGTGCAACGACATCTCCTGCTGGTCGCAGAACCGTCGCGCGGTCACCGTCCTTCGCGGCGGCCAGTCCTGAGATCGCGCGCGGCTTTTAAGCCGCAATCTTGTTACATTTCGGCAACATTGGCCGAAAACTGAGCAGACGACCCGGCGAAACGCCGCGAACGCTCTTGTTCGCGGCAGCGCCTGCCTCACAATCGCGATCAAGACAGTCGGGGCTACCGACGCTCGCGAACGGAGGGGCTTTATTCATGTCGTCATTGCGCGCGCGCCGCGTTCTTTCATCCTGCGCCTGTGCGGCCGCCATCCTGTGCGCGGCCGGCTCGGCGTCGGCCCAGCAATTCTCCTCCATCAAGGCGTTCGGCGACAGCTACGTCGACACGGGCAATCTCTGGAAGCTGCTGCCGCCGGGATCCCAGCTGCCGCTTTACCCGACGGGCCGTTTTAGCGGCGGCACCAATTACGTCGACACGTTGAGCGGCCTGCAGGGCGTTCCCGCGTTCAACTTCGCGATCGGCGGCGCCAAGGCCGGCACGACGAATACGGTGGCGCCGGGGCTGCCGGGCTTCACCCAGGAGTGGGCGGGCTATCTGGCAGGCGGCGGCGCGTTCCTGCCGAGCGACCTGCTGGTCCTGAATATCGGCGGCAATGACGCCCGCCAATATTATCAGACGGGCGGCTCCGCCGCTGGCGTGCCGGCGGCGGCCGCCACGACGGCCGCCCAGGCGATGGCTGGCGTGAACGCGCTGGTGGGCGCCGGCGCTCGCAACATTCTCTTCACGGTCGGCGATGTCGGCGCGCTTCCGGAAGCGACGGGCAATCCGGCCGCGGCGATCGGCACAGCCTTCAGCCAGACCTATAATCTCCAGATGCAGGCCCAGCTCGGCCTGCTGGCGGCGGCTGGCGTGCGTGTCGAATATGTCGATATCGGCATGCTCGGCGCCCAAATCAGATCGGCGCCGGCGCTCTACGGCGTCGCCAATTCCGGCGCCTGTCCCGTCGCGTGCATCGGCAACCCTGCCCTGCAAAGCCAGTATCTGTTCTACGTCGACGGCATTCACCTCACCTCGACGGGCTTCGCCATCATGGGCGAATACGTCAACAACCGCCTGAACGCGCCGCTCGCTCTCGGCTCGCAAGGCGACATCGGCATGATCGCGACGACGAGCTTCCTGTCGAACATGTTCGGACGGCTCGATCTGTTCAACGCGCAATCGGGTCCAGGCGCGGCGTCGCAAGCGCTCGCCTACGCCGACCCGACGCATATCAAGGGACCGCTGTCGAATGTTCCGGCGGCTGCGCCGGCGAGCCCGCTCTCGGCCTACATTCAGGTCAACGGCGGCCTCGGGTCGCGCAAGGCGAACGGCGCCGGCAACGGCTACGATTGGGACAGCGTCGGCGGAACGATCGGCATCGACTATCGCATCGGCGCCAATGCGCTGATCGGCGCAGCCTTCAACTACGCCAACCCGAGCGTGCGCCAGTATATGGGCGCAGGCCGCAGCGACGTCGACGCCTATCAGTTCGGCCTCTATGGCGCCTGGGCTGGCCCGAATCTGTTCGCGCAGGGCGTCCTGTCGTTCGGCGTCCTGAAATACGCGAACGCGCGGCCCGGCGTCGTTAATCAGTTGACGTCCAGCCCCGGCGGTTCGACCTTCGCCGCCGCCTTCAAGACCGGGTACCTGTTCGATGTCGCGCCGCGGGTGAAGCTCGGGCCGATCGTCGGCCTGACATACGCGCGCGCCACCGTCGACGCCTATGCAGAGTCCGGCGACCCCGTGCTCAATCTTGCGCCGGGTCAGCAGAAGGTCGAGGCGCTCGTCGGCAGCGCCGGCGCGCAGCTGCGCTACGGCCTTCAATTGGCGGGCCGAAATGTCGACACCTTCCTGAACCTGACGGCTGAGGAAGATTTTCGTGGGAACGGTCGCTCGTTCCAGTATAGCGCGACCTCGGCTCCGTTGATCGTGAACACCTGGACCATTCCCGGCTCGCGCGCCGTGTATGGCCGGGTGGCGTTCGGCGCCGCAACGCCGATCTGGTCCAACGTTTCGATGTCTTTCAACATCTCGCAGACCATCGGACGGAAGGGCGGTGACGATTTCACCGGTTCGGGCGGCCTGAAATTCACGTTCTGACGAGACAGCGGGGTTCGCCGGACATTGCTTTCGTCATGCAACCGCAGTGACGAAAGCATGTGGCGGGCCCATGTCGGCGCACGCTAGAGAACAGGCTCGCACAGCACCAGGAGGCGTGCATGGCCTATCTGACCTTCGAGCCGCAGGACATCCATTTTGGATTCGATGCGCCCGATCGGCAGTTGGCGCGGCGACAGTTCCGCATGTCGCTGTTCGTGCTCGGCTGCTTCGGCCTAGCGAGCGCTTGCCTTATTCTCGTGTAGCGCTCAGGCGTAGCGAGGCGCGGACTGCCATTCGCGTTGGCGCAGCGTCTCGACGAAGCGGAATGCGAGCCGGCTGCGCGCGACGGGAAAGATGACGTAGCCGCCGATGTAGGCGACTTGCTTCGGGCGCCAGCGCATCTTGGAGACGTCCGTGCCCGTCGAGAGATTGACGATCCGGAAGCCGGACTCGATCGCCCATTTGATCGCTTCGGCGACGGTCGTCGTCATGACGCTGAAGCGGCCCCAGTCGACGTCGTAGCCCGAGAAATAGAGATAGAGCTCGTCGCCCATCACGAAGCCGATGCGCGTGGCGATCACCTTGCCCGCGACGGCGATCTGGAAAATGCGCAGCTCGTTCCGCTCGGCGAGCTGCAGGCAATAATCGTGCAGCATCGCGCAGGCCTGCGCGCCTTCGAAGACGTTGCCGTGCTTGACCCCGTCCGTCTGATCGGCGCGCGTCCGATGCAGCCTCAGGAATTCATCGACCGCGGCCGGCGTTTCGTTCGGCTGGCTGACGACCCGGAATTCGAACGAGATCCTTTCGCGCTTGAGCGAATTGTAGCACTTGCGCAGCGATTCCTTGATGTTGCGCGGCAGGCTGCTCTTGAACGTCTCCCAGCTTTCGGGAACTTCGAGATAGTGATCGACGAGGCCGAGCTTCGCGTTCGAACAGACGGCGCCCATTTGCTGCTGGCCTTCGTCTTCGGCGCGAAGACCACGCCACTGCACCCAATCGCATTCGGCTTCGGCGCGAATATGCGCGCTCAGGGCCTCGACCACCGCCAATGTGTCTTCCGCGCGGCACACGGGCCCGCGAAATTCCGATACGTAAGGATCGGCGCCGAAAAACTGCAACTCGCGCGAACGGATCGGCCCAACGCTCGGACGCTCCGTCAGGAACATCGGCGCGACTGCGACAAGGACGCCGGCGTCGTCGCGCAAGACGAACACGCGCAAAAGATCTTTCGTGCGGAAGCTCTCACGCCGGAAATGACGCCACCAAGCGATACACCATGTCGGCGTCGTAAACGGAAACCGCGGCGAGATGGACGCAGCAAGTCGCTCCCACTCCGGGGCAAGGTCCGCGATGTACGCAGCATCCTTGATGACTTGAACCTGCAACATCTGGTCCCTGCCAGCCGGCGCAGGCGCATGCTGGCTCTGCACACGCGGTCTCGCCGACATCGCATCGGCGTCCGAAATTTCACGCCGCGCAACGGAACAATGGCGCCAGAGCCTCGAAATTGCCTTAACGACGACGGTTAAGGCTTTCCTTTGCGTCATCCTCGATCAACGCGGTGAACCATCCGTTGCCGGAACGCACGCGCGGGCGTTAACAGGCGTTCGCAAGTCGAGGGGGCCCTCCCTCCGCCACGCTTCTGGCGGATTTTCCCCGCATAGGGTCTATGCTATCCGTGCGCCGCACTTTCTGGGGATGCCCTTCTACATGCGTTTTCCGTCGACGCTAGCGCTCGCTTTCAGCGCCGGTTTGATGATGCCCGCCGCCGCTCCGGCAGCCGATCGGGGAGAGGTCCGGATCGCGCAGATCTTCAGCCGTCCGCAGCCCCCCGCCGACGTCGACGACCCCGGCCCGCAGCGCGGCCCGGATGCGGGCGCGCTCGTCATCCGTATCGAACGGCTCGAAAGCCAGATCCGTTCGATGACCGGCCAGATCGAGCAGTTGCAGTTTCAGGTTCGCCGCCTCGAGGAACAGGGCCGCGGCGCCGCGGGCGGCCAGCCGGGACCCGCCGCGCAGGCCATGCCGCAGCAACAGACCGTACAGCCGACCGTCGCCCCGGCGCTGCCGCCCCCCGTCCCGGTCGGCGGCGGGCAGACGGCGACGCCGGTCATCGCCAATGAACCGCCGCGCGCACGGCGCGGCGACGCCTTCGATCCTGCGGCCGACCCCGGCGCGCCCGGCGCGCCGCGCCAGATCGGCACGACGACGCCGAGCGCGCCGTTGACGCGCGAACCGACCGGCCCGCTCAACGCCGCACGCACCGCCTTGCCCTCCCAATCCATGCAGCCGATGGACCTCGGGCAGCCGCGCCCGCCCGCGACCGCCGGCGTCGAGCGGACGCCCGAAGGAACGCAGATCGCCTCGACGCAGCCGCAAGGCCCTAAAGAGGAATACGAACTCGCCGCCGCGTTCTTGAAGCAGGGACAATATGAAGACGCCGAAAAGAGCTTTTCGGCGTTCATCGCCAAGAATCCGCGCAACCGCTACACCGCCGACGCGATTTTCGGCCTTGGCGAAAGCTATTACCAGCGCGGGCGCATCCGCGAGGCGGCCGAGCAATATCTCAAGATTTCAACGAACTACGCAACGTCGGCGAAAGGCGCGGAATCGCTGCTGCGGCTCGGGCAATCCCTGAACGCGCTGGGCGCCAAGGAACAGGCCTGCGCCTCGTTCGCGGAGGTCTCGCGCAAGCATCCGACAGCGGCGTCCGCCATTCGCGCCGCCGAGCGCGAGGCCAAGAAGGATTCGTGCTGACCCGCGCGCCCGCACGCCCCGACGCGGCGCTGCTCGCGCCGCTCGCGGGCGCGCGCGGCCTGCTGCTCGCCGTCTCCGGCGGCCCCGATTCCCTTGCCTTGCTGGCGCTGGCGGACGAATGGCGCAAGCACAGCGGCGTCCCCGTGGCCGTCGCCACCGTCGATCACGGATTGCGGCCCGCGGCGCGCGGCGAAGCGGAAATGGTCGCCCGCGTCTGCGAAGCGCGCGGCCTGCCGCACGCCATTCTGACCTGGGACGCCCCGAAACCCTCGACCGGCCTGCCAGCCGCCGCCCGTATGGCGCGATACGAGCTGCTCGTCGACCACGCGCTCACGCTCGGCGCGGACACGATCGTGACGGCGCATCACGCGGACGACCAGGCCGAGACGGTCCTGATGCGGATCACGCGCGGCAGCGGGCCTGCGGGTCTCGCCGGCATGGCCGCGATCGGCCCGGCGCCCGGCCACGAAGACAGCTGCCTGCGTCTCGCGCGTCCCTTGCTCGCCACGCCCAAGGCCGACCTCGTCGCGCTTTGTCGCGCGGAAGGCCTCGCCTTCGCCGAAGACCCGACGAATGCGGACGAAACCTACCGGCGTCCGCAACTGCGACGGCTCGGCTCGACGCTCGCCGCGGAAGGCCTCGGCCGTGACGCCTTGCTTCGCCTCGCCGCGCGCGCCGGACGCGCCGAGCGGGCGTTGGCCGATTTGATCGCCGGCCGCCTCGCCGCTTTGCCGGCCCGACGCGCGCCGGATCGGTTCGAAGTCGAAACCCGCGCCGTCCTCGCCCTTCCGGAGGAAGCCCTGATTCGGTTGCTCGCCGCCGAGATCAGGCGCCTGACCGGCGCAAACCCGAGGCTTGAACGGCTCGAGTCTCTGGCGGCCCTGCTGCTGGGCGGCGACGGGACTGCCGCGACATTGGGCGGCGCCCTCGTTCGACTCGATGAGAAGCGCCTTGTTATCAAGGCCCAACCGCCGCGCCGACACGCGCCGGTCAGATAGCGTCAATCACAATCGGCGCCTTGCCTTGGCAAGGGGGGCGCCCGCGCCTACATTGCAGTGTTGAATGCTTCGCGGCGCGTATGTCGACGCCGCAGCCCAGACAGGTCCCTGATGAACCCGAACTTCCGGAATTTCGCCCTCTGGGTGATCATCTTCTTCCTCGTCGTCGCGCTGGTCATGCTTTTCCAGAACCCGGCGCAGCGGCAGCAGACGACCTCCATTACGTTCAGCGAGTTGCTGAACCAGGTCGACCAGGGTCGTGTCCGCGACGTAACGATTTCGGGCAACGATATCAGCGGCCACTACACCGACAACCACGATTTCTCGACCTATGCGCCCAACGATCCCTCGCTGATCCAGACGCTCTACAAGAAGAACGTCCAGATCACCGCGCGCCCGCCGTCCGAGGGCAACAATTGGCTGGTGACGCTGCTCGTCAACGGTCTGCCGCTGATCGCCTTCCTCGGCGTCTGGATCTTCCTGTCCCGCCAGATGCAGGGGGCCGGCGGGAAGGCCATGGGCTTCGGCAAATCGAAGGCGAAGCTCCTGACGGAGACGCGCGGCCGCGTGACGTTCGAGGACGTCGCCGGCGTCGACGAGGCCAAGGAAGACCTTCAGGAAATCGTCGAGTTCCTGCGCGACCCGCAGAAATTCCAGCGGCTCGGCGGGCGCATTCCGCGCGGCGTTCTGCTGGTCGGGCCGCCCGGAACCGGCAAGACGCTGCTCGCCCGCGCCATCGCCGGCGAAGCGAATGTCCCCTTCTTCACGATCTCGGGCTCCGACTTCGTCGAAATGTTCGTCGGCGTCGGCGCTTCTCGCGTGCGCGACATGTTCGAGCAGGCGAAGAAGAACGCGCCCTGCATCATCTTCATCGACGAGATCGACGCTGTCGGCCGCCATCGCGGCGCGGGCCTCGGCGGCGGCAATGACGAGCGCGAGCAGACGCTGAACCAGCTGCTCGTCGAGATGGACGGCTTCGAGGCGAACGAGGGGATCATCCTCATCGCCGCCACCAACCGCCCCGACGTGCTCGACCCTGCGCTGCTGCGTCCCGGCCGTTTCGACCGTCAGATCGTCGTGCCGAACCCGGACGTCATCGGCCGCGAAAAGATTCTGCGCGTGCACGTGCGCAAGGTTCCGCTCGCGCCCGACGTCGATCTCAAGACCGTCGCGCGGGGAACGCCGGGCTTTTCCGGCGCCGACCTGATGAACCTCGTCAACGAGGCCGCGCTCATGGCGGCGCGGCGCGGCAAGCGCATCGTCACCATGACGGAATTCGAGGATTCCAAGGACAAGATCATGATGGGGGCGGAACGCCGCACGCTCGTCATGACGGAAGCCGAGAAGCAGCTGACCGCCTATCACGAGGGCGGTCACGCCATCGTCGCGCTCAACGTTCCGGCGACCGATCCGGTCCACAAGGCGACGATCATTCCGCGAGGCCGCGCGCTTGGCATGGTCATGCAATTGCCCGAGCGCGACAAACTGTCGATGAGCTACGAGCAGATGATGTCGCGTCTCGCCGTTCTCATGGGCGGCCGCGTGTCAGAAGAAATCATCTTCGGCAAGGACAAGGTGACTTCGGGCGCGCAATCCGACATCGAGCAGGCGACCAAGCTCGCGCGCGCCATGGTGACGCGCTGGGGCTTCTCCGACCAGCTCGGCACGGTCATGTACGGCGAGAATCAGGAAGAAGTATTCCTCGGCTATTCGATGGGCCGTCAGCAGAGCCTGTCGGAGGAGACGTCGCAGAAGATCGACGCCGAAGTGCGTCGTCTCGTCGAAGCGGGGCTCGCCGAGGCGCGGCGCATTCTCACCGAGAAGCGCAACGATCTCGAGTCGCTCGCCAAGGGCCTGATCGAATACGAGACGCTTTCGGGCGACGAGATCGTCTCGCTCCTGAAAGGCATTGCGCCCGTGCGCGATTCCGGCGACGCCTCGCCGCCGCGCGGCGCGACCTCTGTGCCGACGACGCCGCGCAACCGCCCGGCGCCGCCGGAGCCCGACACCGGCGGCATGGAGCCGCAGCCGACGGGTTGATCGAAACTGGAATAATAGAAACCCCGCCGCGAGGCGGGGTTTTTATTTACGCCGACGCCTACGCCGTCAGCACGACCTTGCCGAAATTACTGCGGCTCTGGATATACTCGTGCGCCTGCCCGACATCGTCGAACGAAAACGTCTTTGCGACCTGAGGCTTCACGACCCCCTGCATCCACAGTGCGAGAATATCGTTCATCCAGGCCGCGACGCGCGGAACCTCGTTCCACATATGTCCGACGTTCACGCCGAACACGCCTTTGTTGTCGTTCATCAGCGATACCGGATTGAACTGCAACCACGGCATGTTCGCAGCGAGCTTCAACAATGCGAACGGATTCTTCGTGCGCCCTTCGGCCATCGACGACGCGCCGAACATGCCGAGCCTGCCCGTCGGCGACAATGCGCGGAACGACTTCTTGAACGACTCGCCGCCGACCGCGTCGATGGCGAGTTCTACCCCGCGCCCCTCGGTAATCTCGCGCACGCGTTTTTCGAAATCTTCCGTGCGATAGTCGATGAGCGCGTCGACGCCGATGGCGCGCAGCGCCGCGTGTTTGGCCGACGACGCCGTGCCGATCACGCGCGCGCCGATGTGTTTCGCAATCTGCGTCGCCGCAATGCCGACGCCGCCGCCCGCCGAATGCACGAGGATCGTCTCGCCTTTCTTCAAGGCGCCCATGACGACGAGCAATTGCCAGGCCGTGACATAATTGACGGGAATCGCCGCGCCTTCGATCGCCGACATCCCTGCGGGACGCGCGAACGCCTGGGCCGAAGGCGCGCAGACGACGTCGGCGTAGCCGCCGAATTGGGTCATTGCGAGCACGTCGCGTCCAACCCATACGTGGTCGACGCCTGCGCCGACGGCGTCGACTTTTCCTGCGACTTCGTAGCCCGGCACGACCGGGATCGGCGGCAGATCAGGATAAAGACCCATGCGGCCCATGATGTCGGCGAAATTCACGCCGCTGGCCTCGACGCGGATGCGGATTTCGCCGGCCGCAGGCGACGGATCGGCCGCCTGCTTCACCCGCAACACGTCCGGCGCGCCGAATTTCTCGATCCAGATCTGCCGCATGATCCGCTCCCGCTCGTGCGGTCGCCTACCGATCGCCGCCGTCGATTTGCTTGCCGATGATGGCGATCGCGCGCTCGTAGACGCTCGCCGCATTCCACGCCTGAATCGCCGCGAAATTCGTTTCGCCGGGCTGGTAGCCGGCGCCCGCCTGCCAGCCGTGCGCCTTCAGGAAATTCGCCGTCGACATCAAGGCGCCGGTGGACGTCTCGAGATTGCCGACGCCGTATTCGAGAATCGTCTTCGGCAGGAACTGCGTCTGTCCGAGCTCCCCATGCATGGAGCCCCGCGTGGCTCCATTGATCTCGCCGCGATCGACCAGCTTCAAGGCGGCATAGAGCTGATCCGTGAAATATTCCGGACGGCGGCAATCGTAGGCGAGCGTGGCGACGGCCGACAGCATGTTCTGATTGCCGCGCTGCGAGCCGAACCCCGTCTCCATGCCCCAGATCGCGAGCAGCGGTCCCGGCGGCACGCCATAGCGGCTCTGGATCTGCGAGAACAGGCCGGACATCGAGGATTTCAGCGCGCGTCCCCGCGCGACGATCGCGGCGCCGCCGCGCTTGCGCATGAATTCGTCGAGCGAGAGTTTGAAACTATGCATGCCGCGATCGGCGCCAATGGTGGCGTGCGCGTAGGTCGTGCCCATCAGCGCGGAAATGCCGGCCGGACCGACGCGGCCCCTGGCTTCCTCGGAAAACTGCCGCTTCCAGGCTTCGAAGCCGCCCGACCC
Source organism: Hyphomicrobiales bacterium (assembly GCA_028868735.1). Lineage (GTDB taxonomy): Bacteria > Pseudomonadota > Alphaproteobacteria > Rhizobiales > Beijerinckiaceae > JAJXWB01. The sequence goes on from JAGWTW010000008.1 coordinate 47,941, forward strand.
GTTGCCGCATTGGGCGGCGAGCGCGGGCGACGTTGCGCTTGCGATCGCGGCGATGAACGCGCCGATTGCGATGGTACGGACCTTGATCATGAGTACTCCTTTCGGGAATCAGAAATAGCGAAGAACGAGGGTCGAGCCGTCCGTTCTGGCATAAGTGGTCAGCCAATCAATTCCTTGACGGTCTCCGACGGACGACAGAGCGCGGCTCTGTCGCCGACCTCGACGATCGGTCGTTCGATGAGGATCGGGTGCTCGGCGATGGCGGCGAAAATCCGGTCGTCCGTGACATTGGGATCGTCGAGACCGAGCTCGTCGTAGGGCGTTCCGCGACGCCGCAGCGCTTCGCGGACCCCCAATCCCATTTTCTTCAGGAGTCTTTCCAGCGTCGGTCGGTCAGGCGGGGTCTTCAGATATTCGACGACGGTCACTTCGGCGCCCGCCTCGCGCAGCGCCGCCAGCACGTTGCGGGACGTCCCGCAGGCCGGATTGTGATAGATGGTCGCGCGCAGGGTCATGCAAGCCTCGGGTTCCGTTAACGGAACTTTAGGCATGGGCGCGCAGCGACGCCAGAGATGGTGTAAGAAAAGGCCATCGCTGGTATGTATTTCCGGGGAAACAGATGAGCCGCAAATATTTCGGGACCGACGGGATCCGCGGGCTCGCCAACCGGGTGATCACGCCGGAGCTCGCCCTCAAGGTCGGGCAAGCGGTCGGGCTTATCTTCAATCGCGGCGACCATCGCCACCGCGTCGTGATCGGCAAGGACACCCGCCTTTCCGGCTACATGATCGAATATGCGCTCGTCTCCGGCTTCGCCTCCGTCGGCATGGACCCGCTTGTGCTGGGCCCGATTCCCACGCCCGCCGTCGCCATGCTGACGCCGTCGATGCGGGCCGACATCGGCGTGATGATTTCGGCGTCCCACAATCCCTACGAAGACAATGGCATCAAGTTGTTCGGGCCCGACGGCTACAAGCTCTCGGACGAGACCGAAGCCGAGATCGAAGCCTTGCTCGATCAGGATCTTGGACCGCGTCTCGCAAAATCCGCCGCGCTCGGCCGCGCCAAGCGCGTTGACGACGTCCAGGCCCGCTATATCGAATACGCCAAGCGCACCTTGCCCCGCCACGTTTCGCTCGAAGGCCTGCGCATCGTCATCGATTGCGCGAACGGCGCCGCGTACAAAGTCGCTCCGCAAGCGCTCTGGGAGCTCGGCGCCGAGGTTTTCACCATAGGCTGCGAGCCGGACGGCGTGAACATAAACCGCGACGTCGGATCGACGGCGCCCGCCGCGCTGTGCGCGAAAGTCCGCGAAATGCGGGCCGATATCGGCATCGCGCTCGACGGCGACGCAGACCGCGTTCTGATCGTCGACGAACGCGGCCATCTCGTCGACGGCGACCAGTTGATGGCGCTGGTGGCGACGAACTGGAAGGACGAGGGATTGCTCGCCCGGCCCGGCATCGTCGCGACGGTCATGTCCAATCTCGGCCTCGAACGCTATCTCGGGGGCATCGGGCTGTCGCTGGAGCGCGCTGCGGTCGGCGATCGCTACGTGCTCGAACGCATGCGTGAAGGCGGCTTCAACGTCGGCGGCGAACAGTCCGGCCACATCATCCTGTCCGACTATTCGACGACGGGCGACGGCCTGGTCGCGGCCATGCAGGTTCTGGCGGTCGTCAAGAAGCTCGGAAAGCCGGTGAGCGAAGTCTGCCGTCTTTTCGAGCCGCTGCCGCAAATCCTCAAGAATGTCAGAGTCCGCAAGGCCGTGCTCGAGAACGAGCCCGTCGCCAGATCGATCGACAAGGCCCGCGAACGCCTCGGGTCGGGCGGACGTCTGCTGATCAGGCCCTCCGGCACCGAACCTGTCATCCGCGTCATGGGCGAGGGCGACGATCGGGCGCTGGTCGAAGCCGTCGTCGACGACGTTTGCGGCGCGCTCGGCAGCGCGGCGGCCTGAGCCGGGCCCCGCGTCGAAGGCGCCGGCGCGGGGCGACGGCGCCCGTTTCTCGTTCAAGCGAAAGCGGAACCGAAACGCGACGCGACGCGGGTCGGCGAGCCGCCGCAAGTCCATTGAAATCAGGGTACTGGACGCACCTTAAGATTCAAGCATCGGGGGCGTTAGGGTTAAGTCCAAATTAACGAAGCTCTGCGATTTTCCCACTTGTCTGAATCGAACGCGGGCTTGGCCCCGTCAGCACAAAGGAAAATCGCATGGGCAGCATTAGGGCCCTCACCTTGGCCGGCGCGGTCGCCATCGGCGCGATTGCTCCCGCCGCCGCGGCGGACCTGTTGCCGCCTCCCCCTGTCGTCGAGGCTCCCGTCATCGCGGCGGTCGATACGAGCGGCTGGTATCTGCGCGGCGACGTCGGCGTCGGCGTCAACCAGATGAGCGGTTGGCGCAATTCATTCTCGCCGAACGCCACGGGCTCGCTGCCCGCCGGCCCCGTCGCGCCCGGGTATTTCGGCATCGCCAATTCGGCCACCATCGACGCGGGCGTGGGCTACCAGATCAACAACTGGTTCCGGGCCGACGTGACCGGCGAATACCGGACGCAGGCAGCCTACCGCGGAACCGAGTGGTGGGCCTGTCCCACCTGCAACGGCGGCGCAGGCCTCAGCGGCGGCGACGCCTACAACGCCGGCGTCAGCAGCTTCCTGATGATGGCCAACGGCTATGTCGATCTCGGCACTTGGTATGGCGTCACGCCTTACGTCGGCGCCGGCGTCGGCTTCGTGCGCCACACGATGTCCGGCCTCACGGACACTGCGATCGGCGCCGCCACCGGCGGTCTCGCGGCGGATACGAAGAAGACCAATCTCGCCTGGGCGCTGATGACCGGCCTCAGCTTCAACGTCAACGACCGCCTGAAGATGGATCTGGGCTACCGCTACCTGAACATGGGTACGTTCACGTCCAATCCGATCGTCTGCGCGGACACCACGAGCTGCTTCTTCGAAACGCAGTCGTTCAAGCTCGCCTCGCACGATTTCCGCCTCGGCTTCCGCTACATGCTCGGCGACGTGTCGAGCGGCCCGGTGCTTGCCGCCAATGCGCCGATCTTCGGCGGACCTGCTCCGGCGCCAGGCCCGCTCGTCCGCAAGTACTGATCCGACCCGTCATCAATCGAAACGGCGCGGCTCTGCCGCGCCGTTTTCATTTGTGACGAGGCCCGCCAAATAGCCTGACGGAAATCGTCACGACTTCGTTAGGGTTAAGCCCATTTTAAGCATGTTCGCTCATCTTTGCTTCATCGGTGGCCGGTTCGCGGCCGAAGGTCGAGGTGGAATATGGGCGTGCTTTCTCGCATGAACGCGATAGTTGCGGCGGCGACGGTCGCAATCGCGTTTGCAGCGCCTTCAGCGGCGAGCGCCTGGGAATGGCCGAACCTGAGATTCTGGGACGATGGCGAGCCGGATGCGCTGGCGCCGCCCTCCGCAACCGCAGACGAAACGCCCGTCACGCTCGGCACCGGCTGGTATCTGCGAGGCGATCTCGGGATTGCCGGCGATACGCAGATTCCCGTGGGCAACGTCATTTTGCCGAAGACCTCGAGTTTTCCGAACAACTACGCCCTCGGGCTCGGCTTCGGTTACAAATACAACAATTGGCTGCGCTCGGACATTACCGTCGACTATCGCGCAGCGCGGGTGTTCAACGGCAATACGACCGGCGGCACGATTCTTTGCCAGGACGGCGCAGTCGGTACGCCGGCCGGCGGAGCCGCCTTCACCGGCTCGGCGCCCGTTTACGGAAACTGTCTCGACTACGTCCAGGCGCGCATGAACAACGTGCATGCGTTGTTCAACGTTTATGCCGACCTCGGCACCTGGTACGGACTGACGCCCTACGTCGGCGCCGGCATCGGCTTCAACATGAATTACCAGCGCTTCCAGCGCAATTGGTACTACAACAACGGCAATCCCTATAGCCCGACCGTGTGGACCGACCCCTACACGAAGGGCACATACGAAAATTATTGGGACACCAAGTCGGCGAGCACCTCCTATTCGCTGGCCTGGGCGCTCATGGGCGGCGCGGCCTACAACATCACGAATCATCTCGCGATCGACGTCGGCGTACGCTACGTGAACCTCGGCTCGGTCTACACCTCCGGCGTCTTCGGTTCGATCAAGCAGTCGAACTCCACCAAGGAAATGCGCGTCGGCTTCCGCTACACGCCGGATTGATTTGACGATGTCCAGGCAGGCGGCGCGCCGACTGCCTATTGCCTAAATCCTTCATTCGCTATATCGCCATCCGCGGGACACCTCCCCCCAACGGGAGGCGCCCATCTGAAAGGATGGATTATGGCGAATACGAAACCCGGCGTGCGGCCGGCCAACCCGCATTTCTCTTCCGGCCCCTGCGCCAAGCGCCCCGGCTGGTCCCTGCAAGCCCTGAAAGACGCCAGCCTCGGCCGCTCGCATCGTGCGAAGATCGGCAAGGCCAAGCTCAAACAGGCGATCGACCTCACCCGCGAAGTGCTGGACGTTCCCGCCGATTATCGCATCGGCATCGTGCCGGCCTCCGACACCGGCGCCGTCGAAATGGCGCTGTGGTCGCTGCTCGGCGCACGCCCTGTCGATCTCCTCGCCTGGGAAAGCTTCGGCGAGGGTTGGGTGACGGACGTCGTCAAGCAATTGCAGTTGAAGGACGCGCGCACGCTCAAGAGCGGCTACGGCGAAATTCCGGACCTCGCGCAGGTGAATTTCGACCATGACGTGGTCTTCACCTGGAACGGCACCACGTCCGGCGTGCGCGTGCCGAACGGCGACTGGATCAAGGCCGACCGCACGGGCCTGACGATCTGCGACGCCACATCCGCCGCATTCGCGCAAAAACTCGATTTCGCAAAGCTCGATGTCGTCACCTTTTCCTGGCAGAAGGCGCTCGGCGGCGAAGCCGCGCACGGCATGTTGATTCTCTCGCCGCGTGCGGTCGAACGGCTCGAAAGCTACAAGCCCGCCTGGCCGATGCCGAAAATCTTCCGCATGACGAAGGGCGGAAAGCTGATCGAAGGCATTTTCGAAGGCGAGACGATCAACACGCCGTCCATGCTCTGCGTCGAGGACTACATCGACGCGTTGCAATGGGGAAAGCAGATCGGCGGCCTCGAGGCGCTGATTGCGCGCGCCGACGCCAACACCAAAGTCATCGCCGACTGGAAGGCGAAGTCGCCGTGGATCGATTTCCTCGCGGTTTCGCCGGACATTCGTTCCAACACCTCCGTCTGCCTCAAGGTCGTCGATCCCGCGATCACGAGCCTTGCCGCCGACGCGCAGGCCGCCTTCGCCAAGCAGCTTGCGACGCTGCTGGAAAAGGAAGGCGTCGCGCTCGACATCGGCGCCTATCGCGATGCGCCTCCCGGCCTGCGCATCTGGTGCGGCGCGACCGTCGAGAAATCCGACGTCGAAGCGCTGACCCACTGGCTCGACTGGGCGTTCGCGGAAGCGAAGGCCGGCCTCGCCAAGGCGGCGTAAGCATCCGGGACCGCCGGCTTCCAGCCGGCTTCTGACATCGCGCAAGGACTGCCGGCCGGAGGCCGGCGTCCCGGCTCCATCCCGTTCACAAAGGACGCATCCCAATGGCTCCTCGCGTACTCATCTCCGACGCCTTGTCGCCCGCCGCCGTCGCCATCTTCAAGGAACGCGGCGTCGAAGTCGACTTCCAGCCCAACCTCGGCAAGGACAAGGACAAGCTCGCCGCCATCATCGGCGACTACGACGGCCTCGCGATCCGTTCGGCGACCAAGGTCACTGCGAAAATTCTCGAGAACGCCAAGAATCTGAAGGTCATCGGCCGCGCCGGCATCGGCGTCGACAATGTCGACATTCCCGTCGCCACGTCGCGCGGGATCATCGTGATGAACACGCCGTTCGGCAATTCGATCACGACCGCCGAACACGCCATCGCCATGATGTTCGCGCTCGCGCGCGAAATTCCCGCTGCCGACGCCTCCACGCAGGCCGGCAAGTGGGAAAAGAACCGCTTCATGGGCGTCGAGATCACCGGCAAGACGCTGGGCGTCATCGGCTGCGGCAATATCGGCTCGATCGTCGCCGACCGCGCGATCGGCCTGAAGATGCGCGTGATCGCTTTCGATCCGTTCCTCTCGCCGGAACGCGCGAAGGACATCGGCGTGGAGAAGGTCGAACTCGACGAACTGCTCGCCCGCGCCGACATCATCACGCTGCATACGCCGATGACCGCGCAGACGAAGAATATCCTGTCTGCCGAAAATATCGCGAAGACCAGGAAGGGCGTGCGCATCGTCAATTGCGCGCGCGGCGGGCTCGTCGACGAGCAGGCGCTCGCGGCCGCGCTCGATTCCGGCCATGTCGCTGGCGCAGCCTTCGACGTATTCGTCGAGGAGCCGGCGACCTCCAATCCGCTGTTTGGCCGCGCCAACGTCGTCTGCACGCCGCATCTGGGCGCCGCCACGTCGGAGGCGCAGGAGAACGTCGCCCTCCAGGTCGCCGAACAGATGTCGGACTATCTCACGCGCGGCGCGATCTCGAACGCCGTGAACTTCCCGTCGATCACGGCGGAAGAAGCGCCGAAGTTGAAACCCTTCATCGCGCTCGCCGAAAAGCTCGGCTCCTTCGCCGGCCAGCTGACCGAGACCGGCATCAAGAAGGTGACGATCACCTATGAAGGCGCTGTCGCCGATCTGAAGACCAAGGCGATCACGGCCGCCGCGATCGCCGGCCTGCTGCGTCCTCTGCTCAGCGACGTCAACGTCGTCTCCGCGCCGACGGTCGCCAAGGATCGCGGGATCGTCATCGACGAAGTCACCCGCGCCGCGGACGGCGATTACGAATCGCTGATCACGCTGTCGGTCGTCACCGAGCGTCAGGACCGCTCCGTGTCGGGCACTGTCTTCCACGACGGCAAGCCGCGCATCGTCGACATCAAGGGCATCAAGGTCGACGCCGAATTCGCCGCGCACATGGTCTATGTCACCAACGAGGACAAGCCCGGCTTCATCGGCCGCTTCGCCAGCCTGCTCGGCGACGCCAAGGTCAATATCGCGACCTTCGCGCTCGGCCGCGACGAGGAAGGCGGCTCGGCGATCGCGCTCGTGACGGTCGATTCCGATCCGCCCGCGAACGTGCTCGCGGAAATCCAGAAGCTGCCGGGCGTCAAGCAGGCGAAGGTTCTGACGTTCTGAGTCGATTTCCCCTCTCCCCGCATGCGGGGAGAGGGGGCAGTCGCCTAACCCGCTCGCTGCTCGGCCAGCCAGATGCCGGCGAGCGTCAGCGCCAGCGCGATCGCGTGGTAGAGGTGAAATTCCTCGCCGAGCAGCGCAACGGCGAACAACGCGCCGAAGATCGGCACGAGATTCGAAAACAACCCTGCCCGGTTCGGCCCGATCAGCTCCACGCCGCGCATGAAGAGCAGCTGCGAGGCGAGCGAGGGACCGAGCGCCACGAAGATGAGCACGAGCCAGCCCTGCGTGGTCGGCCAGTGGAACTTGCCGAGCGCGACCTCGCCGATCATGAACGGCGTCGACGTGACCAGCGCGGCGAAGGCGAGCGACGCGAAAAAGACGAGTTGCGGCAACGGCGGCCGGTCGCGCAGCGCGAGCGTGTAGCCGGCATAGAACACGCAGGCGATCAGCACGAGTATGTCGCCGAAATTGAACCGCGTTTCGAAAATCTGCAGCGGCGCGCCCTTCGTGGCGATGATCGCGACGCCGACCAGCGTGATCGCCATGCCGACGAGTTGCTGCATGGTCGGCTTCAGGCCGCGCAGGACCACGCTGAAGCCGATCACCATCGGCGGAATCGAAGCTTGCAGCAGCGTGATGTTGACCGCCGTCGTCCAGTAGGCCGACGCGTAGAACAGGACGGTAAAGCCGGTGAAGCCGAACCCCGCCATCAGCAGGATGCGCCAGCGGTTGGCGTAGATTTCCGGCCAGTGCGCGCGGATCGGCCGGTGCAGCGCGATCGCCAGCATCGTGCAGACCGCCAGCCATCGGATGAAGACGAGCGACATGGGCGTCACGCGCCCCACCGCCAGGCGCGAGGCTACGCCGTTGCCGCCCCACAGCATGGTCGTGACGATGAGAACGAGCCAGGCCTGATCATAGGCCCAGCGCAGGGTTTTCATTTCGGATGTCCGGAGATTTTCGCTTGCTTTTCCTCGGGCCCACCATGCGCGAGCGGGCGGGCTCCGTAAACCCTGAAAGGCGAAGCCATTCGCCAGCCGCAGCTTTGCCGCTAAAAATCCGCAATGGACGGGCCGAGATGGCGCCCTGCTCCCGAGGAGACCCCATGCGCCGCTTGCTTCTGGCTTCCGCCGCCTTCGCCCCGTTCGCCGGCGCCGCCGCGGCCGCCGACATCGAAACGCGCTCGCGCGTCGACGCCGTGACCGTCTATCCCGACGCCGCGCTCGTCACGCGCACGTTCGACGTCGATCTGCCGCAAGGCGCGAGCGCGCTCGCGCTCAAGGGTTTGCCGTTCGCGCTCGACCCGGCCTCGCTGCGCGTCTCCGGGACGGGCGGCGCAGCGATCTCGATCGGCGCAGTCGAGGCGCGAGTCGCGCCGGCCGACACGAAGGCCGATACCGGCAACGAAGGCCGCCTGAAGCAATTGCGCGCCGACCGCGCGGGCTGGCAGGTGACGATCGACGCGCTCACCGGCAAGCAGGCGATGATCACGAACTACGGGCAGGCCTCGCCCGAAAAGCTCGGCGACGACAAGCCGCTCGATATCGCCCAATGGAACAACGCTTTCGACACGATCGGCAATGCGCTCGCCAAGGTCGGGGACGAATTGCGATCGGCAAAGGCGCGCGCGCAGGAAATCGACGACGAGATAAAGGCGGTCGAAGCCGCGCGCATGCGCCCGCAGATCAAACAGCCGCTGCGCGACGTATCCATCGCGCTCGACACGGCTGCGGCGACCAAGGCGACGTTCACCGTCGCTTACCGCGTGACAGGCGCGTCCTGGCGCGCGGCCTATGACGCACGGCTCGACACCGGCGGCAGGACGCGCAAGCCCGGCATGGATCTCGTGCGCCGCGCCGAAGTGATGCAGAACACCGGCGAAGACTGGACCGACGTTGCGCTCACCCTCTCGACGACGCGCGCCCTGCGCGGGTCCGGCGCGCCGGACGTGCAGCCCGAACGCCTGGCCTTCTGGGAGCCGCCAGCGCCGATGGCCGCTCCGCGCGCCGCCGCATCGCCAGCCGGACGAGCGAAAGGGCTCCAGCAGGAAACGCTGGACGCGCGGGATTCCTTCGCGAATGCGCCCGCCGCTCCCGTCGCCGCGCGCGAGCAGGAAGCAAGCCTCGACGCCGGCGCCTATCAGGCGAATTTCGTGGCGCCGGGCAAGGTGAGCGTTCCGGCCGACGGCGCAACGAAAACATTCGCGCTCGCGACGAAGCATTACGATCCCGCCTTGATCGTGAAGACCGCGCCCGCTCTCGATCCGACCGCCTATCTCGAGACGCATCTGACGAACGACGAGGACGCGCCGCTGCTCGCCGGGACCGTCTCGGTGCAGCGCGACGGCGCCTATGTCGGCCAGACGCGTCTGCCATTTGTCGCCTCGGGCGAAGCCTTCGATCTCGGCTTCGGCGCCGACGACCGGGTGAAAGTGACGCGCGCGCCTGTACGCAAGAAGGAGAACGAGCCGACCTGGTTCAACCAGACCAAGGTCGACGCGCGCGAGTTCAAGACAACCCTGAAGAACCTGCACGATTTCCCGATCAAGGCGACCGTCGTCGATCGCATCCCCTTCTCGGACAACACGGCGATCACGGTCGAACTCCTGCCGCAAACGACGCCGCCGACCGACAAGCAGGTTGGCGACAGGCGCGGCGTGATGGCCTGGACCTTCGATCTCGCGCCGCAGGAACAGAAGGACATTCGGCTCGCCTGGCGCATGAAGTGGCCGGGGGATCGCGACGTCGTGGCGCAACCGGCGCCCATCCCGCGCTAGACACGGTCATCCGCGCGCATTCCTGCGCAAATACCTGCTGCGATGAGGCGCTTGCCCAATCGTCGCCGGGTCGCGAATGCGATAGCCTCGCGAGGGTCGCGAATCACTTGCGCGCGGGGGGGCCGGATATGGTCGTCGTCACGGGCTTCGAACTGGTCGCGTTGGCGATCGTGGTCCTGGTGTTCCTCACGCTCGCGATGGGCGTCAGGCAGGTGCCGCAAGGTTTCAACTACACCGTCGAACGGTTCGGCAAATACGCGACCACGCTGACGCCCGGCCTTGCCTTGATCGTGCCCTGGATCGATCGCATCGGCCGCAAGATGAACATGATGGAGCAGGTGATCGACGTGCCCTCGCAGGAGGTGATCACGCGCGACAACGCGACCATCACCGTCGACGGCGTCGTCTTCTTCCAGGTGCTCGACGCCGCGCGCGCATCCTACGAAGTCGCCAATCTCGAACTCGCGTTGCTCAATCTCGTGATGACCAACATCCGCACCGTGATGGGCTCGATGGATCTCGACATGCTGCTATCGCACCGCGACGAGATCAACCAGCGCCTGCTCAGCGTCGTCGATCAGGCGGTCGAGCCCTGGGGCGTGAAGGCCAACAGGATCGAGATCAAGGACATCGTGCCGCCGAAGGATCTCATCGATTCCATGGCGCGCCAGATGAAAGCAGAACGCGAGAAGCGCGCGAACATTCTCGAGGCCGAAGGTCTCAGGCAATCGGAAATCCTGCGCGCGGAAGGGCGCAAGCAGGCTGTCGTTCTGGATGCCGAAGGCCGCAAGGAGGCAGCGTTCCGCGACGCGGAGGCGCGCGAACGCTCAGCGCAAGCCGAGGCGCTCGCGACGCGCGTCGTCTCCGAGGCGATCGCGACCGGCGACATAGCTGCGATCAATTATTTCGTCGCAGAAAAATACATTCGCGCGCTCGACGATTTCGCCAAGGCGCCGAACCAGAAGACCTTCATCCTGCCGATGGACATGGCGGGCCTCGCAGGCGCCGTCGGCGGGATTGCCGAGATCGCGCGCGCCTCTATTTCCGAAGCCGCGAAAGACGATGCGCACCGCCCGCGCGCGACCGCGCCCGCAACCCCGCGCGCGCCGGCGCCTGCAGCGTCTGCGCCGACGGCCGCCTCGGCGCCGGCGCCCTCCGGGCCCGGCCCCTGGAGCGGACCGCCCGCAGGGAGTTGAGCCATGCTCGACCCGACTTATGCGCCATTCCTCTGGATCCTCGCCGGTCTTGCGCTCTGTGCGGCCGAACTCGCGGTCCCCGGCGCCTTTCTGATCTGGATCGGCTGCGCCGCGGTCACGCTCGGCCTCGTCAAGCTTATGGCGCTGACGGCTATACCGTTCGGATGGAGCCTTATCCTGTTCGCACTGCTGGCGATCGCCTACTCGCTGCTCGGGCGCCAGATCTACGGCGGTCTCGCAAAGGAGACGGGCGACAATCTCAACAAACGCGCGCAGGGTCTTGTCGGTCGCGAATTCACGCTCGTCGAAGCGATCGTCAACGGCGAAGGCAAAGCGAAAGTGCTGGATTCGGTTTGGCGCGTCAGTGGCGTCGATGCGCCGGCCGGCGCGCGCGTGCGCGTCACGGGCGTCGAAAGCCAAGGCGCCGTCCTGAAGGTAGAGGCGGCGTGAGCAACCGTTTCTCTGCGCGCGTGGCGGTCTATATCGCGCTGATCGACAACGATCGTCTCTTCGTCATGCGGCGCGCAAACACCGGTTACCGCGACGGCGAATGGGCGATGCCGGCAGGCCATGTCGAGAGCGGCGAGACGCCGCCGGAGGCCGCATTGCGCGAATTGCAGGAAGAGACCGGCGTAACCGCGAAGCCGGAAGATCTCGATTGCATTCACACACTCTATCGCCAATGCGGCGCGAGCGGCGCGCGCGCCTATGTCGATTATCTCTTCGTCTGCCGTCGCTGGACGGGCGCGCCGGTCAACGCCGAACCCGACAAGGCCGACGCCTGTCGCTGGATCGACACGAGCGCGCTCGACGACATTGTCGACTTCCACGCGATCATGCTCGCGCGCGCGCGCGACGGCGAGCGCTTCAGCGTGTTCAGGGATCGCGGTTGATCAGTTCTTCCGCGTCGGCGGAACGTTCGTCAGCGCCGCGCGCAGATTGCCCTGGAACGGCGTCGTGAATTTCGTGGCCGAGAGATCGGTCGGATGCGAACGGAATTTGCTGCTCGCGGGCTGCGGCTCGGGTTTCAGGACCTTCGCGCGCGCGCGCGCCGCGCTGCGCAATCCGACCGCAGACCCCATGACGGACTGCGTCGTAATATGCGCCGAAGATTGCTTGGCGGTCAGCGCCGCGAAATCCGAACGATCGAGCCGCGCGGGCACGATCTCGGTGCGCGGCGGCGGCAGCGGCGCGAGCGACGCTGTCCTCAGGCCGACATTGCCGCGCGGACGCGCGATCGTGCCGACGACGTCGCCGCGCCGGTTGGCTGCGATGATGTCTGCGATCGCATCGCGGCTCATCGGCGCGCTGGCGAGCGGTTGATTGTACGCGAGCGCGTTGAATTCGGCCGGGCGCGCCGGCGGCAGGGGCGCGAATGCGGCGAATGTCGGCAGATCCTCGGGACGGCGCGGCGGCATCGGCGCGGCCGCAGCCTGCCCGCCATCGTCGGCCGTCTCTTCGACCGCGCCGGCCTTGGCGGCGCTGGCGACCGCGATTGCGGGGTCGATTGCGGCGACCTGGACCTTCTCGGGCGCAGCGGGGGCAGCCACGGGCGGCGGGGCGGGTTCGCTCGGCGCCATATAGGTCTCGCCGCGCGGCAGGTTGCTCGCGGCCCGGGCGACGACCGGCGAAGACTTCGACGCGCTTTCGGCAGCGAAGAAATTGCGGCTGCCGTCGTCGTTCAGGTTTCCGCTCGTCGTTGGGGCGTAAGCGGCGACCTCCACCTGCCCGCGCGAGGGCGCAGCGCCGGGTCGATCGCGTCCCCGGCTGCGCGGCGCCGGCGCCGGGCCGTCCTCGTCGTCCTCGCCGCCGCCGCCGAACAGGAAGGCGAAGAAGCTCTTCGACTTGGACGACGGCGGGACGTAGACATTCCCGTTCGCCTCGAGTTCGGCGCGCGCCTCCTCGTAGCGGGCGAGCGGCT
>JAGWTW010000105.1 GCA_028868735.1 Hyphomicrobiales bacterium
GGACCTGACGGAGCTGTTCATGCGCTACGAAATTGCGACATTGAAGATCAGGCTGGGCGGCGCGGGCGCCGTCGTCGCCGGCGTCGACGCCTGGACGAAGGCGCCCGATGCGAAGGGAACGCTGCTCGGCTGCTGGATGAGCGAGATCGGCGAGCTCAACGAGATGACTGTTCTGCGCGCCTTTGCCGACGACACGGACTTGCAGTCCGAGCGCTGGCGTATTCTTTCGACGACGAACCCGTTCGACGCGGGTGAGGCGATCGCGTCGATGAATTTCGAGTCCTACGCGCCGTTCCCGTGGCTCCCGGCGCCGACGCCGGGCAAGTACGGGTCCGTCTACGAAATTCGCACGTACAAATTGAAGCACGGCGGCGTGCCGCCTACGATCGAGGCGTGGAAGGCCGCGATGGTGGAGCGCGGCAAGCTGTCGCCGCTGTCGATCGTGATGTACGCGCTGGATGGCGCGCCGCGTTTCACGCATATCTGGCCGTTCGCGGACGCCAACGCGCGCGCCGCGATCCGGGCTGACTCCGTCGCCAAAGGCGTCTGGCCGCCCAAGGGCGGCCCGGACTGGCTGACCGGCGACATGCGTTCGACGCTTGCGCTGCCGACTGCGATCTCCCCGCTCGCCTGAGACCGCCCGCGATGTCGCGCATCTTCTCCCTCGCTTATTTGACCGCGGCGCCGCTTTCGCCGCCCGACGTCGTCGCGCTCGCTGCGGAACTGGGCTATGGCGCGGTCGGGCTGCGGGCGCTCCCGGCTGCGCCCGGCGGCGATTTCGATCCGTTGCTCGCCGACAAGGCGCTCGTGCGCGAGACGATCGCGCGCATACGCGACACCGGCGTCGGCGTGTTCGACGTCGAGATCGTGCGGCTTGCAGCCGATTTCGCGGTGAAGCGGTTCGAGCCCTTCCTCGAATTGTGCGGCGAACTCGGCGCGAAAGCGGTGCTCGTCGCCGGCGACGATCCGGACGAGGCGCGCCTGACCGCCTCCTTCGCCGCCTTTTGCGATGCGGCTGCGCCATACGGGCTCTCCGCCGATCTCGAATTCATGCCTTGGACGGCGGTCGCCGACGCACGCGCCGCGCTGCGGATCGTCGAGCGCGCGGCGCGGCCCAATGGCGGCGTGCTCGTGGACGCGCTGCATGCCGGACGTTCCGCGACGACGACAGCCGATATTGCGGCCATCCCTCGCAACTACCTGCATTATGCGCAGATATGCGACGCGCCGGTTCCGACGCCGCGCACCAACGAAGAATTGATCTTCACCGCGCGCTGCGCGCGTCTTCTGCCCGGCGAAGGCGGCATCGATCTCGCCGGCATTTTCGCAGCGCTGCCCGCCGACCTCCCGGTCAGCATCGAAGTCCCGAATGACGAGCGCAAGCCGGCCGCCGGCGTCAAGGCATGGTCGCGCGATGCGCTCGCGGCTGCGCGCGCGGCGCTCGGCGGCTGATCGCCCAGAACTGACGCCGCCCGCTGTGACAACTAAAATTCGTCGGCGTAACGCTTCGACAAATCGCGCGGCAAGCCACGCCCCCATCGCTGCGCACGGGGTTGCACGGGGACGGAAGTAGGCCGTTTCCGCCAAGTGCCTGGCGGACGTTCGGCGCACGCTGAAGCGGGCAGGGGGGCAGGCGTCCCGCTAGCGCGACAACGCGCCCGTTCTTCGGAAAGCGGTTCGGTTGATGGCTGGGGGACCTGGATTCGAACCAAGATTAACGGAGTCAGAGTCCGCTGTTCTACCGTTGAACTATCCCCCAACGGCGACGGCGCAGACGGCCTTCGCGTCGGAAGCGTCGAGATAATCGGCGGGCCGGCCCCTGTCAACGCCGCATGCCGGATTGACAGAGGCCCGTCGTGCTCTGCGCCGGGCGCAGAGCGGTTGCCTTCCAAAAGCGCGGCCAAGTGTTATGCTTGCCTCCAACATCGCCCGCCGGCCGCGCCGGCGCGGCATTTGGAGTTGACCCTTGTCGTCGGTCGGGGAGGAGGGGCGCCCCAGTTCGGCGCCGCCCCGGGACGAGCGTGAGAAAGAGCCGGCCGCGCGCCCCCACGCCGCGCCGCTCTACGCTGCGCTCGATCTGGGCACCAACAATTGCCGCCTTCTGGTGGCCCGGCCTGCCGGCGGCCTGACGCCGACGGGCGCCGAGGGCTTGCGCATCGTCGACGCCTATTCGCGCATCGTCCGCCTCGGCGAGGGCCTGTCGCAGACGGGCCGCCTCGGCGAACCCGCCATGTCGCGCACGCTGGAGGCGCTCGACATCTGCCGCGAGAAGATGGACCGGCGCGGCGTGACCCGCGCGCGGCTGATCGCGACCGAAGCGTGCCGCGCCGCCGCCAACGGGCCTGAATTCGTCGCCCGCGTGCGCGAGGAAACCGGACTGCGGCTGGAGATCATCGACCGCGAGACGGAGGCGCGGCTCGCGGCCGTCGGCTGCGGCTCGCTCGCGGACCCGCGCGCGGAAGGCGTGCTCCTGTTCGACATCGGCGGCGGCTCGACCGAAATCGTCTGGCTCGCGCCCGACCGCGACCGCTCGCAAGGCGTACGCAGCGTCACGATCTGGACCTCGATCGAACTCGGCGTCGTCTCTCTGGCCGAACGGTTCGGCGGGCACAATGTGGACGACGAGACGTTCGAGGCGATGGTCGACGCTTTCGACGACAAGCTCGCGCCTTTTGTCGAAAAGGCGATGGCGCAGCGCGCCTGCGGGCGTTTCCATCTGCTGGGCACGTCGGGCACCGTGACGACGGTCGCCGGCATCCATCTCGATCTGCCGCGCTACGACCGGCGTCGCGTCGACGGCCTGTGGATGTCGGCGGACCAGGCCGACGACGCCGTATGGCGCCTGCGCGCGATGAACTACGACGAACGCGCGGCCAACGGCTGCATCGGCCACGAACGCGCCGATCTCGTGCTCGCCGGCTGCGCGATCCTCGAGGCGATCCGCAGGGCCTTTCCGGCGCCGCGCATCCGCATCGCCGACCGCGGCTTGCGCGAGGGCATATTGGTCGAGCTCATGCGCGCCGACCGCTTGCGCGCCGGAGGCGGCGCGTGACGGCAGGCAGGCAGGGGCCCGGCGGCAAGGGCGACAAGGAACGCGGCGGCTCGCTGAAGACGCGCGTGAAGACGGCGCGCAAGCGCACGTTGTCCTCGACGCTCTGGCTCGAGCGGCAGCTCAACGACCCCTATGTGGCGCAGGCCAAGCGCGACGGCTGGCGCTCGCGCGCGGCCTACAAGCTCATCGAGATCGACGAACGCTATCATCTTCTCAAACCCGGCATGCGCGTCGTCGATCTCGGCGCGGCGCCCGGCGGCTGGTCGCAGGTGGCGGCGAAGAAAGTGAAATCGGAAGAGGGCAAGGGACGCGACAAGGGACGCGACAAGGGCCGCGTCGTCGGCATCGACCTGCTGGACGTCGATCCCATTCCCGGCGTCGAATTCACGGTGATGGATTTTCTCGACGACGATGCGCCGGCGCGGCTGAAGGACATGCTCGGCGGTCCCGCCGACGCCGTGATGTCCGATATGGCGGCCAATGCGACGGGCCATCGGCAGACCGATCATTTGCGCATCGTCGCGCTCGCCGAAATGGCCGCCGATTTCGCCTGCGAAGTGCTCGCGCCGGGCGGATTCTTCGTGGCGAAAGTGCTTCAGGGCGGCACGGAGAACCAGCTGCTCGCGCGCCTCAAGCGCGACTTTTCCGTCGTGCGCCACGTCAAGCCGGCCGCCAGCCGCAAGGATTCGGCGGAGCTTTATGTGCTTGCGACCGGCTTTCGCGGCAGCGCGCCGGACGATCGATAATGCCCACGGGGGCCGCAGCCGACCTGATGCCGGGCTTCGCGGCGCGCGAGATCGAAACCTCGGGCGCGCGTATTCACTGCCGCATCGGCGGGGCGGGACCGCCGCTCCTGCTGCTGCACGGACATCCACAAACGCTCGCGACCTGGCACAAGATCGCCCCGCGCCTCGCCGAACATTTCACCGTGGTCGCGGCCGATCTGCGCGGGTACGGCGATTCTTCGAAGCCCGAAGGCGGCGAACGCCACGTCAACTATTCGAAGCGCGCTATGGCGTCCGACCAGATCGAGGTGATGCGCGCGCTGGGCCACACGCGCTTTGCGGTCATCGGTCACGATCGGGGCGCGCGCGTCGCGCACCGTATGGCGCTGGACCAGCCGCAGGCGGTCGAGCGCATCGTCGTGATCGACGTCGTGCCGACGACGACAATGTACGCCCGCGCGGACAAGGCGCTCGCGACCGCTTACTTCTGGTGGTTTTTCCTGATCCAGCCCGAGCCGCTTCCCGAACGTCTGATCGGCGGCGATCCGGAATTCTTCCTGCGTCGCCACATCGCCGGCCAGTTGAAGACGCCCGGTGCGACGAGCGACGCCGTGTTCGCGGAATATCTGCGCTGCTACCTCGATCCGGCGACGCGCCACGCGATCTGCGAGGATTATCGCGCCGCCGCGACCATCGATCTCGAACACGACGAGGCTGATCGCGACCAGCGCGTCTTGGCGCCTCTACTTGCTCTCTGGGGCGCGAAAGGCAACCTGCACCGCTTGTTCGACGTGCTCGCCGCATGGCGGGAGAAGGCCCGCGACGTGACGGGGTTCCCGCTAGATTGCGGCCATACGCTTCAAGAAGAGGCGCCACAAGAGATGCTCGCGGCGCTGATGGCTTTTCTCAAGAAGAGGTAGCGGTCGCCCGCCGCTATTTCCGCATCTCGACCGGCGACCCCAGCGGCTGGTAGCTCGCGCCGTCGAACTGTTCGAGCCGCATGTCGCGCACGACGAGATAATCGGCAGGCGAGGGCTGGATGCGCACGCCCTCGATCAGCATGCCAGGCTTGAACGCGGGCATCGTTGTGGCGACCTTCATGATGTGCTCGCGCGTGAGATCGTCGCCGCAGGCGCGCAGGACCTGTTCGAGCGTCTGCGCCAGCACGTAGGAAATCACGTTGATGTTGTTGGTCTGGTCGCCGTTCGGATAATAGGCGTTCATGAATTCGCGCCATTCCTTGACGCCCGGATCGTTCGCATTCGCAGGATCGTTCGGGTCCTTCACCCAATGGCCGGTGATGACGCCTTTGGAATTGTCGAAGCCTGCCGGCTTCAGCACGCTGCCGACATGCGAGCCGACGGAGGCGACGAACTGAAGCGGTTTCCAGCCGATTTCGGCCGTCTTGCGGATCGCCTGCGTCGAAAATTTCGGCGTCGTGAAGTCCATGAGGACATCGGCGCCGGAGCCTTTCAACTGCACGATCTGGGAATCGACGCTCGGCGTGCGCGTATCGTACGAAGTGGTCGCGACGATCATCGTCTTGGCCTTGTCGCCGAGGCCGGTCGTCAGCCCCTGCAGCAGGTCCTTGCCGAAATCGTCGTCCTGGTAGAGCACGCCGATCTTCGCGTCCGGCTTCTTGGCGAGGATGTAGTCGGCGTAGAGGCGGCCTTCGGCGCGATAGCTCGGCTGGAAGCCGATCGACCAGGGGAAATGTTCGGGATCGGCCATCGCCGATGTGCCGGTGCCCCCGAACAATTGCGGGATTTTCTTTCCGTTCATGTATTTCATGATCGCGACGTTCGGCGGCGTGCCGACCACGCCGAACATCAGAAGCACGCCGTCGCTTTCGACGAGACGCCGCGTCTGCTCGACCGTCTTCGGCGGCGAATAGGCGTCGTCGTAAGAAACCATCTTGATCTTGCGGCCGTTGATTCCGCCGCGTTCGTTGAGCCGTTTGAAGTAACCTTCGAACACCGAACCATAGACGGAATAGGCGGAGGCGGGACCGCTGTAGGGAGCGGTATTGCCGATCAGGATTTCCGTATCGCTCGCGCCTTGATCGTATTTCTTCTGCGCAAACGCCGGCGCCGACATCAGTCCGGCCGCCAGTGTGAAAGCCACGACGCCTTCGGCAATTTTCATCGGTGTCCTCCCGTGCGGCCGTCTTGTGTTTGCGCCGCTGAAGCCAAGCTAACAGCCCTCGGTCGGCTTCGGCAAATTTCCGGGCGGCGTTCGACGCGAGTCAGCCGATCCAGCGCGCGCCGGTCGCGCGGAAAGACGCCGTCGCCGCGGGATGGCCGGCGCGCGACATGACGATGAGCACGTCGGCCTCGCCGGTCTTCCGTTCGCGGCCCTCGAACCGCAGGAGGGCGGCGCTCTCGCCTGCGGCGAGCGGATCGAGCGCGGATTGCGGTTCGCAATGCAGCGCGACGACGCCGTCGAAGATCAAGGTTCTCACATGCCGCCCGCCCGCCGCGGCGCTCGCAATGCGCAGCAGCAGGCGCCGCGCATAGGCGTGGTAGTCGATCAGCTCGATCGTCGGATCGTCGAGTTCGGCGTTCTCGATGGCGCGGACGATCGGGTGCTCGCTCATATCAGGTCCATGCTGGCGTCGACGAGCCGGCGATATTCGCCGAGCGCGTATCGGTCCGTCATCCCGGCGATATAATCCGCTACAACGCGCGCGCGCGATGCGTCGTCGCGCGCGCCCCTGTAGAGCGCCGTCCATTCCAGCGGCATGGCCGATGGCGTTTCCAGGAAGAGGGGGAACAGGCGCTCGACGATTTCGGTCGCCTTGGCGCGCACGCGCATCACGTCGGGATGGCGGTACATGGCGCGGAAGAGGAAGGTCTTGATGGATCGATCCGCTTCCGCCAGCGCGGGCGAAAAGGAAACGAGCGTGCGCCCGCAGCGGCGCACGTCCGCCACGCTCGCGACGCCCGTCTCCGCGATGCGTCGCCCCGTTTCATCCAGCGCGTCTTCGACAAACCGCGTGATCACGCGCCGTCCGAGTTCGTGAATGACGCGCGTGCGTTCGAGCGCGCCGTAGGTCGCCTCGATTTCCGAAAGCAGTTCGTCGACGAAAGGCGCGGCCTGGCGCAGGTCGTCGAATTCGAACAGGCCGGCGCGCAGGCCGTCGTCCATGTCGTGCGAATTATAGGCGATGTCGTCGGCGATGGCCGCGATCTGCGCCTCCAGGCTGGCGTGCGAGGCAAGGTCGAGCGCGCCGATGCTCGAACGGCATTCCGCATCGAAATCGAGAATCGGTTTCGGTATCCCGCGCGCGCGATAGCGGGCGGTCGGCGCGCCGTCGGGCGTCCGAAGCGGTCCGTTGTGCTTCACGAGGCCTTCCAGCGTCTCCCATGTCAGGTTGAGCCCGTCGAACCGCGCGTAGCGCCGCTCGAGCCGCGTGAGCAGGCGCAGCGCCTGGGCATTGTGGTCGAAGCCGCCGTGGCCGCGCATGAGCGCGTCGAGCGCGTCCTCGCCGACATGGCCGAAGGGGGTGTGGCCGAGGTCGTGCGCCAGCGCCAGCGCTTCCGCAAGATCGTCGTCGACGCGCAGACCGCGCGAGAGCGAGCGGGCGATCTGCGCCACCTCGATCGTGTGGGTCAGCCGCGTTCGAAAATGGTCGCTGCCCAGCGGCACGAACACCTGCGTCTTGTGGGCGAGGCGCCTGAAGGCGGTCGAATGGACGATTCGGTCGCGGTCGCGCTGGAATTCGGTGCGGGTGGGGGAGGGTTGCTCGGACACGATCCGCCCGCGGCTGAGCGCCGCCTTGCTGGCGAAACGCGCGAGATCCGGCATGGGTCCTGCTTGCCTCCCGGGCGCGGCCGTTGAAAGGCGCCCTTTCGCGGCTTATCTTGGGAGCGCCTTCCAAGGCAACCCGGACCTTGAACCCGTGGGACGAGAGATGACCGATCTGGCGACCGAAGACGTCGTTCTGACCGATCGCGCGGCGATGCGCGTGGCGAAAATTTTGAAATCCGAGCAGCCGGGCGCGGCGCTTCGCATCGGCGTCAGCGGCGGCGGGTGTTCCGGGTTCCAGTACACGTTCGATATCGTGACGGACCGGGCCGACGACGATCTTACGCTGGCGCGCGACGGGGCGACCGTCCTGATCGATCCCATGAGCTTGGAATACATGAAGGGTTGCCGGATCGATTTCGTGGACGACCTGATCGGGCAGTCCTTCAAGATCGAGAATCCGAACGCGACCGCCTCCTGCGGCTGCGGCACCAGCTTCTCGATCTGATTTCCCTCGCGGGCGGCGCGCCCGGCGCGGCCATAGTCCCGCCCAACCTCCGCCATGCCCGCTGATAATGCTGCGCTTGCGCCTCGTGGCGGCGCTGTGCGGCCGCGCGTCGTCGGAACGGGCTTTTCATGAAGAAGATGCTTTGCGCCATTGCGCCGATTTCGCTCATGCTCTCGCTCGCCGGCTGCGCCGCGCCCCCGCCGCCCGAGCCCGCCTATTATCCGCCGCCCCCGCCCAAGAAGCAGACGGACGCCAAGACGCAGCTCGAGAGCGGCCGTAAATATTATTGAGCTTCGCCGGTCAGTCGACGGCGAGGATCCTGACCGCGAAAATGATCCACATCACACCGAGCAGGAAAACGCCCGCCGCGAAAAACTGGAATCGCAGCGGCACCTTGTTCGACGTGACGTGGACGAGAGCGTGCGCATAGCGTGTGAGGACGAACAGCCAGGACATGACGACGAAGAGAAGATCGGCCTTCTTCGTGAGCATCGCGAAGGCGACGAGGGCGTAGAACAGCACCGGCAATTGCAGGTTGTTCGCATAGGCGTTGCTCGTCTGCTGGATTTGGGTCGGCCACGCGTCCTGACCGAGCGCGATGTCGCGCATCTTCGTCTGACCCGCCTTGATCGAGCCGACGCGCGTCAGCGCCATCCGGCCGGTGAGGAGGAACAGCAGCAGGACAAGCGCGAAGACGGGCGCGAGGATGGCGGCGACGGACATGAAACCCCCTGACGATGCGGACATGACATTAGCCGCGAGCGCCGCCGCTGCAAATCGCCGCCCTTGCGCGGGCCGTTCCGCTCGCTAGTCTGCGCGACGGCGAAAGGCGGGCGCATGAAACGACAGGATTTCCGGTTCTTCTTTCCGTTCCGTGTCCGCTATTCGGAGGTAGACGGGCAGAGCGTCGTCTTCAACGCGCACTATCTCACCTATTTCGATACGGCCATCACCGAATATTTTCGCTGGCTCGGCTACGATTACGCAGCCGAGGTGAAAATGTCGGGCGTCGATTTCCACACGGCGAAATCGTTGGTCGAATACAAGGCGCCGATACGCTTCGACGAGGAGATCGAGGTCGGCGTGCGCGTCGGCCATATCGGCAATTCCTCGATGCGTTTCGACCTCGCGATTTTCGCGAGGGGCGCGCAAGCGCTTCATGCGACCGGCGAAATCGTCTGGGTCTATACGGACCAGACGACGCACAGGACCGTGCGCGTCAACGACAGGATCAGGAACATGATCGCAGCCGCGGACGTCGTCTCCGCATGAGAATGTCGCGCATCGATTCGAAATACGACACGGCGCAGGAAAATCTGGAAGCGCTGCGGCTCCTGAAGGCGAAGGGCAGGTGAGGGACGGCGCCGCGTGAGGTCGAGGCAGGCGGCCATTGCAATTGCGGCGATGTTGCCGCCAATGTTCGGAAGTCCTCCGGCACCCAGGATCTCGCCATGACGCCCGAACTTTCCCGCCTCGTCGACGGCGTCTCGCGCTGGGCGCGCTGCGAGAGTCCGACCCATGACGCGGGCGGCGTGAATGCGATGATGGATCTGGTCGCCGCGGAAGCGTCGGAGGCCGGAATCGCGTTCGAGCGCATCGCCGGGCGCGACGGCCTCGGCGATTCCCTCGTTCTTCGCGCGGGCCCGACGCTCGATCGTTCCGGCGTGTTGGTGCTGTCGCATCTCGACACCGTGCATCCCGTCGGCGTCGCCGCGCGCGATCTGCCCGTGCGCGTCGAGGGCGATCGTCTCTACGGGCCCGGCGTCTATGACATGAAGGGCGGCGCCTGGCTGGCGTTTCAGGCGTTCAAGCGCGTGGCGGCGTCCGGCGCGGCGAAATTGCCGCTCGTCTTTCTGTTCACGCCGGACGAAGAAATCGGCTCGCCGACCTCGCGCAGCCTGATCGAGCGCGAAGCGCGTCGCGCGGCCTTCGCGCTCGTCACCGAGCCCGCGCGCGACGGCGGGCGCATCGTCACGTCGCGCAAGGGCGTCGGGCGGTTCGAGGTCGCAATCGAAGGCCGCCCGTCGCACGCCGGCACGCGCCACCAGGATGGCCGCAGCGCCATCCACGAAGCCGCTTTGCAGATCGCCGCGCTGGGGAGCATGACCGATTATGCGCGCGGCGTGACGGTGACTGTCGGCAGGATATCGGGCGGCACGGCGGCCAATGTCGTTCCGCAACACTGCGTTTTCAGCGTCGATCTGCGCGTCGTGACGGGCGCCGACGGCGAGGAATACGAACGACGGTTGCGCGCCATGCGGCCGATCGGTCCGGACATGAATCTCGTCGTGAGCGGCGGGATGAACAGGCCGCCCTACGAACGCAGCGACGCGGTCGCCGCGCTGTTCGAGACCGCGCGCGAAATCGCGGGCCGGATCGGAATCGATCTTCGCGAGGCGCCGCGATCGGGCGGCGGCTCAGACGGCAATTTCACCGCCGCGCTCGGCGTTCCCACGCTCGACGGGCTCGGCGTCGACGGCGAGGGCGCCCACACGCTGCATGAGCACGCCTACATCTCGTCAATTCAGCCGCGGCTGGAGCTGATGGCGGGGCTGCTCGAAGCCTTGCGCTGAGGACCGCTGCTCAAAGCCCCGTCGGATAGTTCGGGCTCTCGCGCGTGATCGCCACGTCGTGCACGTGGCTCTCGCGCAAGCCCGCGCCGGTGATGCGCACGAATTGCGCGCGCTTCTGCATGTCCTTGATCGTCGCCGCGCCGACATAGCCCATCGCCGCGCGAAGGCCGCCGGCGAGCTGATGCAGGATCGGGCCGACCGGGCCGCGATAGGGCACCTGGCCTTCGATGCCTTCCGGCACGAGCTTCATCTGGTCCTTGATGTCCTGCTGGAAATACCGGTCGGCCGAGCCGCGCGCCATCGCGCCGACCGAACCCATGCCGCGATAGGCCTTGAACGTGCGGCCCTGATAGAGAAACGTTTCGCCGGGGCTCTCGTCCGTGCCGGCGAGCAGCGAGCCGATCATCACGCAATCGGCGCCGGCTGCGATCGCCTTGGCGAGATCGCCGGAATATTTGATGCCGCCGTCGGCGATGACCGGCACGTCGGCTTTGCGCGCCGCTTCCGCCGATTCCATGATCGCTGTCAGCTGCGGCACGCCGACGCCGGCCACGATGCGCGTCGTGCAGATCGAGCCCGGCCCGATGCCGATCTTGATCGCGTCGGCGCCGGCGTCGATCAGCGCCCTGGTTCCTTCCGCCGTCGCCACGTTGCCCGCGATGATCGAGACCGCGTTCGACTCGCGCTTGATGCGCGCGACCTGGTCGAGCACGCTCTGCGAATGGCCGTGCGCGGTGTCGACGACGACGCAATCGACGCCCGCGTCGATCAGCATCAGCGCGCGCTCGTAGCCCTTGTCGCCGACGGTGGAGGCCGCAGCGACGCGCAGGCGACCCTCCGCGTCCTTGCAGGCGTTGGGATGCAGCGTCGCCTTCTCGATGTCCTTCACCGTGATGAGGCCGACGCACTTGTAATCTTCGTCGACGACGAGCAGCTTCTCGATGCGATGCTGATGCAGAAGCTTGCGCGCCTCTTCCTTGGCGACGCCTTCGTTCACCGTCACCAGTTTGCGCGTCATCAGTTCCGAGACGGGCTGGGCGCTGTTCTCGGCGAAGCGCACGTCGCGATGCGTGAGGATGCCGCAGAGCCTGCCGGGCTTGCCGTTCGCGCCGCGCTCGACGACGGGAATGCCGGAGATCGAATGGCGCTCCATCAGCGCGAGCGCGTCGGCGAGCGTTTCGTCCGGGTAGATGGTGATCGGGTTCACCACCATGCCGCTCTCGTAACGCTTCACCTTGCGGACTTCCTCGGCCTGCTCCTCCGGCTCCAGATTCCTGTGGATGACGCCGATGCCGCCGGCCTGCGCCATGGCGATGGCGAGGCGGGCCTCCGTCACCGTGTCCATGGCGGAGGAGATGATCGGCAGATTGAGCGCGATCCCGCGCGTCAGGCGCGTGCGGATGTCGGCGCCGCTCGGCATGAGTTCGGAATGGCCTGGCCGCAGCAGAACGTCGTCGAAGGTAAGGGCTTCGAATAGCGTCGGGCGCTCGATGGTCTGCATGGCCAACTCCGGAAAGGGCGGGGCGGCGGAATCGGGGTCCGCCGGACAGGGTTGGCGCGTGCTCATAGCATTATTGCGACGGGAGGCAAATCGGACGCAATCGAGCAACAGCTGCGCGCCTGCCGCGCTTCTGGCGCCGCTGGCCGGCGCTTATATGATGCCGGCATGAGTCAACTCGAAGCATCCGGAGCGGTCGGGGACGAGCGTCCGACGGCGCCCTCTGCGGACGCGGACGCGGGCGCGCCGGCCCCCACCGCGAAATTCGCGATGATCACGCCGCTGGTGGTCGCGACGGCGTTGTTCATGGAGAACCTCGACTCCACGGTCCTTTCGACCTCCCTGCCGGCGATCGCTTCCGACCTGCACGAAGACCCCGTCGCGCTCAAGCTCGCCCTGACCGCCTACCTGCTGTCGCTCGCCATATTCATTCCGGCTTCCGGCTGGACGGCGGACCGTTTCGGCGCGCGCAAGGTGTTCCGCGCGGCGATCCTCGTTTTCGCGATCGGTTCGATCCTCTGCGGCCTCTCGTCGACCCTGCCTGAATTCGTGGCCGCGCGCATGATCCAGGGCATGGGGGGCGCCATGATGACGCCGGTCGGCCGCCTGGTCCTGCTCAGGTCCATTCCGCGTTCGGAAATCGTCCGCGCGCTTGCCTGGCTCACGGTGCCCGCGCTCATCGGACCGGTGATCGGCCCGCCGGTCGGCGGCTTCATCACCACCTATCTGCACTGGCGCTGGATCTTCTGGATCAATATCCCGATCAGCGTGCTCGGCGTGTCGCTCGCGACCATGTTCATTCCGAATGTCCGCGAGGAGGAGACGCCGCCGCTCGATGTCGTCGGCTTTGTCCTCGTCGGCGTCTCGATGGCGAGCCTGATCTTCGGTTTCTCGGCCGCGGGCAGGGGCGTGATCGCCGGCTCGCTGGACGCGGCGCTGATCGCGCTCGGCTTCGTCTGCCTCGCCGCCTATGTGCGACACGCGCTGCGGGCCGAGCATCCGATCCTCGATTTGCGGCTCTTGAAGCTCCCGACTTTCCGGGCGAGCGTCGGCGGCGGGTTCCTTTTCAGGATCGGCATCGGGGCGACGCCGTTCCTGCTGCCCCTGATGTTCCAGATGGCGTTCGGCCTGACGCCGTTCCAGTCGGGCTCGCTGACCTTCGTCTCGACGCTGGGCGCGATGCTGATGAAGCCGACGGCCGGCCCGATCCTGAAACATCTGGGCTTCCGCAACGTGCTGGTCTTCAACGCGCTGCTGTCGACGCTGTTCTTTCTCGCCAATTGCCTGTTTCAGGCCTCGACCCCGCATATCGTCATCATCTGCGTGCTGCTGGCGGGCGGCTTCTTCCGGTCGCTCGAATTCACAGCCATCAACGCCGTCGCTTATGCGGAAGTGCCGGACAAGCTCATGAGCCACGGAACCAGCCTCTCGGCCGTCGGGCAGCAATTGTCCTTGTCGGTCGGCGTCACGCTCGGCGCCGCGGCGCTGGAATTCGCGCGCAGCCACAACGGATCTGGTTCTGCGTTGACGACGGCGGATTTCACGCCGGCCTTTCTGGTGGTCGGTCTCGTCTCGGCGGCGTCCGTCCTGTTTTTCATGCGGCTGTCGCCGGACGCCGGCGCCGAAATTTCAGGCCGTCGCCGCTGAAAGAATTCACACACTGTAAAGAACGATCTGCTTTCGTCCGCACAGCGGCTGCGCTCGAGCGGCCGACCAGGCTGACGGTTCGCAACGATGAACATTGTCGTCAAGGCCGCCATCGGCGTCGTCATCATCGCGCTTGCCGCGACCAACTACCTGTCCCGCCCGAATTCGCTGAAGTGGCCGGCGGCGACGCAATCGTCGTCTGCGCGCTCGCACGGATAACGGTCCGCACTGCCTCCCTGACGGAACGTCGCGCGCGCAGGCCCTTGCCGCCAGCGGCCAAAAATGGCTTCCTTGCGCCAACGAAAACGCAGGGGAACGCATGAGCGAGGCGGCGGCTCGACTGGCTGATGGCGCGAACGCGCCGGACACGCGTCCACAGATCAGGAAGCTCGGCCGCGACGATCTGGTCGAATGCCTTATGCAGGGGTGGCGCGACTTCGCCGCCGCCCCCGTGTACGGGCTTTTCTTCGGCGGAATTTATGCGCTCGGCGGCATTGCGATCGTTTCGCTCTTTCTGGCGCTTCGCATGCCCTATCTCGGCTATCCCCTGACGATGGGTTTTGCGCTCGTGGTGCCGTTCGTCGCAATGGGCACGTACGAAATTTCGCGGCGGCTCGAGCGCGGAGAGCCGTTGAGCTGGGGCGCGATCTTCGGCGCTGTTTGGCGTCGGTCGGGCAAGGATCTCGGATGGATGGCGCTCGTCACGGTGTTCGCGCTCATCATCTGGATCGACTTCGCGATCTTTCTGTTCCTGATGTTCTACGGGCTGCACGTGCCCTCGCCGCACGATTTTATCGTCGAGGTCCTATCGACGCCGAAGGGCCTCCTGTTCGCGCTGGTCGGAAACCTCGTGGGCGCGGTCGTCGCCATGCTCGTTTTCTCGATCACCGTCGTTTCGTTTCCGATCCTCGCCGACCGCGACATCGACTTCGTCACGGCCATGATCACGAGCGTGCGGTGCGTCGCCGCAAATCCTGTCCAGATGATGGGATGGGCGCTGTTGATCGGTCTGTTGCTTCTGGCGTCCCTGCTGGCCGGCTTCCTCGGCCTGTTCGTCACGCTGCCCGTCCTCGGCAGCGCGAGCTGGCGGCTCTACCGCAAGCTCGTGGTCTGATCGGGCGCGATGTTGGCGAAACGGGCGGCCGGCAGATGGATCGGCTCGCAACCGCGCGCCAATTCCCGGAGAATGGTGTGGGCGACATAGGCTTTGGCCCGCCGCACCGAGGCCCTGGGGATCGGAACGCCTTCGGCGCGCATCACCGCGAAGGCCCATTGCTCGGCCTCGTATTCCTGAACATGCACCGGACGGTCGTGATAATGGCGCAGGACGACGTGCGCCACCTCGTGGAGATAGACATGCAGGGCGCGGCGGGTCACCGGGCGGGGGACCGCGATCCGCCGGCTTCGCGCCCAGGCGCAACCCGTCAATCGCTTGCGATAGACGACCTCGACGTCATCCGGCGTGTGCTTGACGGCGATCGCCTGGTAGCGCACGGCCGCAGCCTGGCGCGCCAATTGCAAAGCCTGTGCTGAAAATGGCTTCATGAAAATAATTACGGGGGCGCCGGCAATCGCGTTTGACATATATCAACATACGCGCGCGCGGAAGCGGCGTTGTGTCTGATTTGCGTCCGCCCGAAATGAACGGCGGGCCGAAGAATGCGCCCGGTTTTGACCAGCCGCCCGCGATCCTCTAAGTGCGCGACATGAACGTTTTCGCCGATTTTCACGCCCGCATCGCCAAGCTGCTCGCCGGGTTCGCCGCCGCCGGTCGATTGCCCGACGGACTCGATATGGGCCGTTTCGTGGTCGAGCCGCCGCGCGACGCCGCGCTCGGCGACCTTGCCGTCAACGCAGCCATGGTCTTCGCCAAGGAGGCGAAGGGCTCGTTCGGCAACCCGCGCGCGCTCGCCGCGGAAATCGCCTTCGCCCTTGCGGACGACAAGGACGTCGAAACCGCGGAAGTCGCTGGCCCTGGATTCATAAACATTCGCCTTAAGAAAGACGTCTATCTCGATGTATTAAAATCAATAATTAGGTCGGGCAAAGAATTTGGCGCCGCGCCGGAGGGCAGGGCGGGCGGGCGCCAGAAGATCAATGTCGAATATGTGTCGGCCAATCCGACCGGACCCATGCACGTCGGCCACGGTCGCGGCGCGGTGTTCGGCGACGCTTTGGCGAGCCTGCTCGAATTCGCCGGCAACGAGGTCACGCGCGAATATTACATCAACGACGCCGGCGCACAGGTCGATGTGCTCGCACGCTCGGCCTACCTT
>JAGWTW010000106.1 GCA_028868735.1 Hyphomicrobiales bacterium
GGCTCGTCGCGACGCCAGTCGCGCAGGAACCAGTTGAGCTGTTTCAGGACTTCGGGGTCGTAGCGGCCGTTGACGAGATAGGTCGCCGCGATCGTTTCTTTCGTGTGCGCATGGACCAGATAGATGGTGCGCGTGTCGCCGTTGGCGACTGCGTTGCCGGCATCGGTGGAAAAGCCGAACGACAGGGCGAGAGTCGCGGCCGCAGCCTGGATGAACTTTGAAATTCTGGGAAATCGCGGAGCGGGCAGAGGCGGCGTCGGCAAGGTGTTTTCCATAGTTCTGACGCCGGGCGGACCTGAGCGCATGGTCAACGCAATCTTGCCGAGAACCGTTAACGCGACGTTTGCGGCGACGCGGCGCGGTGCGCGGACATAGCGGCGGTACCGCCAGATCGTGGCGAAAAATAGCCTCGACGCCACAATCGTGACAAGCGGGCTGCGAAATCGGGGATTTTCAGGTGTGCGTAATCCCGGCGCTTCTTGCCGCCGGAGCCGCCGTGCGTGGGATAACCTTTCGTTAATTGCGAATGATTACGAGCCCTTAGACTCTCGCCGCTACCGTTGCGGCATGTTCGCGTCTCGACCCAGGAGCGCCGCCGCGCGCGTTTCCGCCGCAGGACTCCCGGTTTGCCTGGCGGCGAGCTTCCTCCTCGCCGCCCCTGCGCGGGCGCAGGTTGGGTGCACCTCCCAGTCGGCGACGCCTCGCGATTTCGTCTGTTCCGGCTCCTTGGGCGATACGGCCGCCCCCGCGGCGAGAACCGTCGCCCTGGTCGGCGCGACCGTCAGCGGCTCTCTCACGTTCAGTGCGACCGTCGGAGGAAACATCGGCTTCACGATGGATTCGTCCTCTGCGGTGAATTCGCCGGGCGGCATGTATGCGGCCACCGCCGTATGGCTCTCCACGAACAATGGTTTGATCCAGACGGCGACGCCTTCCGGTTCTGGCATCAATGGCTCGATTACCGCCACGAGCGGCTACGGGACAACCGCGCTCGAAGCCATCTCCACCGGCGCGGGCGGCGGCATATCCATCCTCACGGGCTCGGGCGCGACCATCGCCGGCAGCGGCTTCGGAATCTACGCCTACACGGACGGTTCGAACGCAATCAATCTCACTGTCAACGGCGCGACCTCAGGCTCCTATGGGTCCGGTGTCGGCGCGACCGCCGCCAGCGGCGCGATCAACATGATCCTCAACGGCGCCATTTCCAACGCCGCCGGGGGCTATGGCGCGGTTTCGGCCGTCACCTCGGGCGGGGCGATCGTCCTGTCCGGCAAAAGCGCGATCACCTCGACCAACGGCTTCGGAATCAACGCCGCCGACTATGGCGCCGGCAACATATCGATGAACATGCAGGGCGCGATCTCCGGCAATGTCGGCGTCTCCGCCAACGGTTCGGGCGGCGACGTGACGCTCGCCTTCGCGGCGCCGATTAAATCGGTCGCAGGCGGCGTCGTCGCGTCGACGACGGGCGTGGGCGCGATGACGGTCACAACCGCCGGCGCCGTGACGGCGACCGCCGGAGCAGGCGTCAGCGCGACCAACGTCGACGGCGTCAACACGGTCTCGGTCGGCGTCGTGACCGCATCGGCCGACGGCGTCGACGCCAGCTCGACCGGCAAAGGATCGACGACGGTCGGCGTCCACGGCAATGTCGCGAGTTCGGGCGGCGTCGGCGTCAACGCCGCCGGCAATTCGAGCGCGGTCGAGGTCGACATCGACTCGGGCGTGTTCGTGAGCGGCAAGACCGCCGGCGTGGTTGTCGCCACGCAGACTGGCACCGCGACAGTCGTGAACAAGGGGACGATCTCCGGCGGCGCCACGGGCGACGGCGTCGACGTCGTCGCCAAGGGCGGCGCCGCGGTGCTCGTCAATTCCGGCTCGATCCTGTCGACGGCCGGCGCGGCGATCAACGTCGCCAGCGGCGTCGTCGCAGTGCAGAACAGCGGCGTCCTCAACGGTCAGGTCGGCCTGACGCGGGGCTCGGTCGTCACGCTGAACAACAGCGGCGCGTGGACCAATGCGGCCGGCTCGTCGGTCACAAACCTCGCCAATACCGGAACCATCACATTCGGGCCTGCCGGCGGTCCGGTCGGACTCATCACGGCGCCCGGAAATGCGAGCTTCGGCCCCGGTTCCGTTCTCAACATGCGCATCGCCTCGACGACGAGCGGCGGCGTGACGACCGTATCGACCGATCAGATCGTCGTCGGCGGCAAGACGACGATCAGCGGCGGAATCATCACGCTGTCCGGATCGGCCGCCAATCTCTTCAAGGGCGCAAAACTGACGCTCCTGACCTCGGGGCTTGGCGTAAGCGGCAATTTCTCCGGCGTTTCATCCAGCCTCGGCGCCTATACCGGCATTCTGACGAGCGACGCGAACAACATCTACCTCGACGTGCTCAGCCGCGACTTCACGCCCTATGCGCTCAACCGCAATCAAACTTCTGTCGCCAACGCAATATGGCTCGGCAGCGGGTCGTTGTTGTCCGCGGCCGGTTCGCAAATTCTGAAGGCCCTCAACAACCTCTCCAGTTCGGACGTTCCCGGCGCGCTCACGCAGCTGTCCGGCGACGGCGTCGTCACCGGCGCCGAGCATGCGGCGATGCAGGCGGGCCACCTTTTCGCCGCGACGATGGAAGATCAGGAAGACATCTGGAATTCCAATATTCGCGGCCCCGGCAACAGCATCACTCTGACCGAGCCGTTCGCTTACGCGCCAGCGCGGTCCGCCGATTCCAAATGGCCGGTCTCGCGGCAGCAATACGCGCCGCCGCCGCCGACGCGCCCGCTCTTCGCGCAGCGCACATGGCGTGTGTGGGCGTCGGGCTTCGGCGGCGAAACGAAGATCCACGGCAATTCGGCGGATGGTTCCTCGAACCAGCGCGCAGGCGGCGTCGGCGGCTCGATGGGCGTCGACTATCAGTTCGGCGAGCGCATGCTGCTCGGCGTCGCCGCCGGCTATTCATCGAGTTCGTTCGGCGTAAACGACACCAATGTGTCCGGCTCCGTGAACGGTTTGCACGTCGGCGTCTATTCCGGATTCCACGTGGGCGCTTTCTACGCGAACGCCAACGTGTCGTACGGCAATTACAGCAATTCGACGAAACGCAGCGTCTCTGCCCTCGGCGGCCTGTCGGCGGAAACCGACAAGGCCGACTACAAGAGCGAAGAATTGCGGACGCGCCTGGAGGTCGGGCGCAAGCTGTCGATGGAGGCGCTGTCGATCACGCCCTTCGCCGCGATCGAAGTCGCGCACATTCACGCGCATGGCTTTTCCGAATACGGCATCTCGGCCGCTGGCGGCCCGGGCGTCTATACGATGGCGTTCAATGGCCAGGGCGCGCGTTCTATCCCGACGTTTATCGGGCTGAAGGTCGAATCGCGCTTCGAGGCGGGTTCGGTGGCGTTGACTCCGTGGGTCAGCATCGCCTGGCGTCATGAATGGTCGCCGACGAGCCAGCAGACCGGCGCGCTGGTCGCGCTTCCGACCGCGAATTTCGTGGTCTACGGCGCAAAACCGGCGGCCGACGCGCTGCAGCTCAAGGCGGGCCTGCAGCTTCAGATCGCACAGAATGCGACGATCTACGCGGGCTTCGAAGGCGACATCCTGTCGAAGACGCCGGTCTACGGCGGCCGCGGCGGCCTGCGCATCGGCTGGTAGGCTCCGCGCAAATCCCTGCGATCACGAAATCGTGCGCCCGATCAGGCGACCCGAGCGCGACGATCGGCGTTGTGCCCCGTGTCGTCAACCGGAGCACATGAGATGCGAACGAAACTCGTCGCAACGCTTGCCTTTACCGCTATCGCCGCATCTTACGGTGCAGCCCGTGCGCAAGCCGCGCACTACGGACCCGTTTATCGCGCCGCCCCCTACGAGACGGACGTGATCTTTGCGCCAGGCCCGATGATCGCGCCGGGCGCAACGTATTTTTACGGACCGGGCTGGCGCCAGGACAACGATGCGGCGTTCTCGTCGCCGCAAAGTCCGTGGTTCGGCACAGGCCGCTCGCAAGGCGCCGGCGTCCCCGACGGAATGTGATCGCATACGCGCGCGATCGATCCGGACGCGGCGAGATATTGAAGACTTCGCCGCGCCAATGCTGCGGTCGGGCAGCATCTGCGCTTCAGCCGGCGCGATATTTTCGCGAGAGCGCGTCCGCCGCATGCCAGTCGAACAGGCGGCCGACTTCGGCGTCGTCGAGCCAGATCTTCACGCGATGCGCGCCCTCAGACAGGCTCTTGCGCTGGCGCCGCGCATAAACCGCGAAGCAGGATTCGATATAGCCGCGCAGCGTCAGGAATTCGCCGACGCTGCGGGAGAGCTCGTAGTTTGCGCGCTTGAACAGATAATTGCCGCGGTGTCCGTATCGCTCGGCGATTTCCGGATAGACCGGATAGACCGCGCCGCGCACGATGTCGTCGACGGCGAAATCTGAAAATTCGACCGCGGCCGAATGGGGCAAATCCGCGCGCTCGAGGAGCGCGCGCGCAACGTCGAACAGAACGTGAGCCTTCGGATGATTCATGGAATACATGAACGTCCCGCCGCGGCTCCAGCGCACGAGATCGTGCGACAGATCGAGGCCCGACGCCCGGGCCAATGCGAGAAATTCGCGTGCGCTGTCCTCCCACACGTCGAAATAGCCGAGCGCCGCGAAGAAAGGCGCGCAGAACAGGGCTTCGGTCTGTTCGACGCTCATGCCGCGCAGATAAGCGAAGAGCGCGATCGCCGAATGGTAGGGCCCGGTCGGCCCCTCGATCGGACGGCCGTTCTGCGGGGGATCGAGAATGTAGACGGTATCGGGATGAAAGCCCGAGAAGACGATGCTCGGAATCGGAGCGACCTTCGGCATCAGCGCGCGCAACTCCTCCCAGCCGCCGCCGCGCAGAAAACCCTGCTGGAACTCGAGCGAGAAGACATGATCGTAGGTTGCGAGGGTTCGCGCCAGAAAACCCAGATCGGCGACGCCCTTGCGCACGATGGTGAAGCGATCGACCTGCGCCTGCGGGATGAGAAGCTTCATGCCATAGGCGATGCCGAAGCTCTGGCAATTTCCGACCACCGCGATGCGCGGCGCGCCCTTGTCCTTCTTCAGGAGGCGTCGGCGCCACACATGCAGCAGCTGGCGATCGATTTCCGACAGCATCGCCTAGGCCGCCAGCGCCTTGCGTTTCAGCGCTTCCGCCGAAAGCGCCGACAGCATGCGCGTCGTCTCTTCATCCGCGATCCAGCCGTCGACGCGCGCATGCGCGAGCTGCGCGCGCTGATGCTTCGCATAAATGGCGAAACTCTCGGCGATGTACTGTTTCATCGTCAGGAATTCGCCCGGCCGGAAGCTCAGGCGATAATGCTCCTTCTTGAAAAGCGTCGATCCCTTGAACCCGTAATATTCCGCGAGCGGCGGATAGACGGGCAGAATGAAACCGCGCGCAAGGTCGTCGACGAGATAATCGTCCGTCTCGATGTCGCGCGCGGGCAAGCCCGCCTTGCGCATCGCCTTCAGCGCTATGTCGTACATGACGTGCGGCTTGGAATGGTTGGTCGTGTACATGAAATTGCCGCGCCGCGCCCAGCGCGCAAGATCGCCCTCGAGGTTCATGCCGACCTCGGCGGCCGCGCGCAGGAATTCCTGCGCCGCGCTGTCCCACACGCCGAGATAGCCGAGATAGTCGAATGCGTCGTGATTGTAGAGCGCCTCGGTCTGATCGACCGACATGCCCTTGAGATAGCCGAACAGGACGAGGCAGGAATGATAGACCCCGGTCGGCCCCATCACGAGCTTGCCGTTTCGCGTCTGGTCGAACAGATAGATCGTATCGGGATGGAAACCGGAAAAATTGACGAAGGGCAGCCGGTGGACCGACGGCAGCGCGGCGCGCAGGGCTTGCGAATCGCCGTCGTCGCGCAAAAGGCCCGGCCCGAAATCCTGCGCGAACACCACGTCGTAATTCGAAAGCGTCCTGACGAGCGCGTCGAGCGTCGCCCAGGACTTGCCGACGATAGCGTAACGGTCGATCTCGAGGCCGGGATTGTGCAGTTTCATTCCGTAGGAATAGCCGAAGCTCTGGCAATTCCCGACGACGGCGACGCGTGTGCCGGACCTCGCGCCGCCGAACCTGTCGCGACGCCATCGCGAGACGATCTGCCTGTCGATTTGCGAAAACATTCCCTGAACGCGCTCTCCGGGGCCGCCGCCCGACCGCGGCGATGCGCGGGCCCGCGGGTGACAAAAAGGGGCCGGGCGCCTATGGTGCCGGCAAAGACCCGACGCGGGACATCAAGGAGATTCCCTTGTCTTCCAATCCCTACAGCGACCTACCCGACCATCGGTTCTGGCGCAAGGCCGTAGCGGGACTGCCGCCGTTCGCCATCGACCCGATCGTCGATCTGCCATTCCGGATCTCGCCGACCGACAAGGTCGCGACCGGCGGCTCCTGTTTCGCCCAGCATCTGGCCAACCGGCTCCAGCAGAGCGGCTTCCACTATTATCAGGTCGAGCCGGCCCCGGCCGGCATGAGCGCCGCCGAGGCCGAACATCTGCAGTACGGCGTCTATTCCTGCCGCTACGGCAACGTCTACACGACCCGGCAATTGCTCCAGCTGTTCGACCGCGCCTTCGGGAATTTCAAGCCCGATCTCGACGTGTGGACCCGCAAGGACGGCCGTTTCGTCGACCCCTTCCGCCCCCGCGTCAATCCCGACGGTTACGCCACCCCGGACGAGGTTCGCGCCGAACGTGACAAGCATCTTGCCGCCGTGCGGACGATGTTCGAGACGCTCGACGTCTTCCTGTTCACATTCGGGCTGACCGAAGCCTGGGTGCACAAGTCCGACGGCGCCGTGCTCCAGATCGCGCCGGGCGTCGACGGCGGCGAATGGGACGCCGACAAGTACGAATTCTGGAATTCCCGCGTGTCCGAAGTGACCGGCGATTTTCTGTCGTTCGTCGACAAGCTGCGCGCGGTCAATCCGAAGTCGCGTATCATCACGTCGGTGTCGCCGGTGCCGATCGCGGCCACGCAGGTTCCCCGCCACGTGCTCGTCTCGAATTCGGCGTCCAAGTCGATCCTGCGCGTCGCCGCCGACGAGGTGTCCGCCTCGCGCGAGAACATCGCCTATTTCCCGTCCTACGACGTCGTGAATTTCGGTCCGAACGCAGCGAAATTCTACGCCGAATCCATGCGCCAGCTGACGCCGATCGGCGTCAACGCCGTCATGCGCATTTTCTTCGACCATTTCGCGGAAGGCGGAAAACAGGGCGCGGCCGTCAAGCACCTCAAGCTCGACGTCGCGCGCGAGAGCGCGGAAGCCGCGAAGATCGTTTGCGACGAGGAAGCGATCGAGGCGGCGTGACGGGAATCCGCGCCCTGAGGCGCGTCCGTTAGGCCGCGTCTCCGGGGATGGCGGCCTCGCGCGCGCTTCGAGGCGCCGCGTTCAACGGCTCCTCGGCGTGAGGCGTTATCTTTCCGCGAACGCCTTCTCGATCACGTAGGAGCCCGGCGCGCCGCCGCTTCCTTCCGTGAAGCCGCGCGCTTCGAGCAGGTTCTGGAGATCGACCAGCACGTCGGGGCCGCCGCAGATCATCACGCGGTCGTCCGCCGGCGCCAGATCCGGCGCGCCGATGGCGGAAAACAGCCTGCCCGTTTCGATCGCCGCCGTGATGCGGCCGTGGTTGACGTGAGCCTCGCGCGTCGCGGTCGCGTAATGCACGAGTTTTTCGCGCGCCTCGTCGCCCAGATATTCGTCGGCGCGCACCGCAGCGACCAGATCGTGTCCGTATTGCAGTTCCGCGACATGCCGGCAGCCATGGACCAGCACGATCCTGTCGTAGCGTTCGTAGACCGCCGGATCGCGGATGACGCTGGCGAAGGGCGCGATGCCGGTGCCGGTCGACAGCAGATAGAGCCGCTTGCCGGGAAGCAGGCTCGACTGCACCAGCGTGCCCGTCGGCTTACGGCCGACAAGCACCGTGTCGCCGACTGCGATGTGACGCAGGCGCGAGGTCAGCGGGCCGTTCTCGACCTTGATCGAATAGAATTCCAGATGCTCGTCGTAGTTCGAGCTCGCCATCGAATAGGCCCGCAGGAGCGGGCGCCCGTCGACCTCGAGCCCGATCATCGCGAATTGCCCGTTCTCGAACCGGAAACTCGCGTCGCGGGTCGTCGTGAAGCTGAAGAGACGGTCGGTGTACTGGCGGACGCCCGTCACCGTCTCGCGGTTGAAGGCGCCAGCCTTCTTCGGCTGGGCGACGGCGGTGGGGCGTGCGGCTGCCGCGTTCGTCATGGTGACCTCGCAGATGGCTGATTCCATACGGATTATGTCCGCAAAATGCAGCAAGGATCGTTTGCGTACATATGATTGCGGACGGGCGCGCGCCGGTCAAGCGAAGGAGATTTCAAAGATTCGGGCTGAAAGAGAATTTTGTTGCGCCGCAACGGCGGTCGGCGCGAGCAACGCCCGCGTCGCTTGTCCTGATGTTCGGAAAATTCACCACCGGAGCGATGGTGGGCGCGACAGGGATTGAACCTGTGACCCCTACGATGTCAACGTAGTGCTCTCCCGCTGAGCTACGCGCCCTTTGGCCTCGGGTCTTGCCCGCCGCCGAAAGCCGGCCGGGTATAAAGGCGACCAACCGCCTTTGCAAGCGGCCTTCTTACGCCGCGAGCAGGCGTTGCACCTCGCTCACGAGATCGCGCAGGTGGAAGGGCTTGGACAGGATTTTCGCCTGTTTCGGCGCCTGGTTGTCGGGGTTGAGCGCGACGGCGGCGAAGCCCGTGATGAACATGACCTTGATGTCGGGGTCGAGTTCGGTCGCGCGACGGGCGAGTTCGATTCCATCCATCTCGGGCATGACGATGTCGGTCAGCAGCAGTTCGAACGGCTCTTCGCGCAAGCGATTGTAGGCGGACAGGCCGTTGTCGAAGGAAATGACGTCATAGCCCGCATTTTGCAGCGCTTTGACGAGGAATCGACGCATGTCGTTGTCGTCCTCGGCGAGCAGTATCTTCAGGGAGGCAGCGGGCGCGTCGGTCATATCGTCCTCTTCAACTTGCCCCCATAGAGCCCAAATTGTGTAAAAAACGAGTGAAGTTGAGCGCACAAACGCAAGGACAAGCCATTTGTTCGGCGCGTCTCTTGCGAGCGTGGACAGGCCGGCGACGCGCTGGCAGACTGACGGCCGGCGTGGCGGGCCCGACCCGGGACTTTCGATTGACTGATTTTCGAACCATCAGGGAATGCGGAGAGACGGCGGCGGCCGAACCCGAGCTGGCGCATCCCGTCGAAGTCGTCGAACCGTCCGTCTTTCGCTCGCCGCTGGTTCTGTCTTCGCCCCATTCCGGGTGCGCCTACCCCAAGAGCTTCCTGTCGGCCTCCCGGCTCGACCCCGCCCAGCTCAGGCGCTCGGAGGACGCCTTCGTCGACGAACTCTTCGCCGGCGCCTACCTGTCCGGAGCGCCGCTTGTCCGCGCGATCTTCCCGCGCGCCTTCCTCGACGCCAACCGCGAGCCGTTCGAACTCGACCCGCGCATGTTCGACGGCCGCCTTCCCGCCCACGCCAACACGCGCTCTCTGCGTGTGGCGGCCGGTCTCGGCACCATCGCGCGCCTCGTCGCCGAATCGCAGGAAATCTATGCCCGGCGCTTGCCGGTCGAGGCGGCGCTCCGGCGCATCGCGGCCGTCTACCGCCCCTATCACGGGGCGCTGCGCCGATTGACCCAGCGCGCGCAAAAGTCGTTCGGGCTGTCGGTGCTCGTCGACTGCCATTCGATGCCCTCGGTCGTGGCCGGGGTCGGCGGCGCGGAGAGGATCCGGACGGATTTCGTGCTCGGCGACCGCTATGGCACGAGTTGCGACCCCGATCTGACGGCGACCGTCGAGGCCGAACTCAAGCGCCGCGGCTACACCGTCCAGCGCAACAAACCTTACGCCGGCGGCTTCATCACCGAACATTACGGCAATCCGGCCTCCAACGCGCACGCCCTGCAGATCGAGATCAATCGCGGCGTGTACATGAGCGAGGCGACGTTCGAGAAGCTGCCGGCTTTCCCGAAACTGACGCAGGACCTCACCGCTGTGATCGCAACGCTGTCGGAAGCGGCGCAGGGCCTCGCATCCTGGCGTTCTGCTGCGGAATAGAAGCCATCTATCCAAAGAAAAAGGCCGCCTGCAGATGCAAACGGCCCCAAGTCTTGGGAGGAAACGCCCTGAGAGGGCATAAACGAATTATCCTCCCGCATCGCAATAAGCACAAGATTTCCGGACTGCGGCAGGGAGACGCAGGACGAAAGTCGAACGAAACGACCTGCGCCGCGCAAGGCGGGGATTGCGGTCGCCGGACATGATAACAGGGCGTGCGCGACAGAATCGGCGGACGATTCTGGGCGGCCCGAGAGAGTCCCGATGAACGCAGTCGATTTCGAAGCATTTGTCGCGCGGCTCGCGGACCTGTCGGGCGAGACGATCCTCCCGTTCTTCCGGTCTGCGCTCGGCGCTCAGAACAAGGCCGTCGCCGGCGCGTTCGATCCGGTGACCGAGGCCGATCGCGCCGCCGAAGTCGCCATGCGCCGCCAGATCGAGGCGCAATTTCCGACGCACGGGATCGTCGGCGAGGAATTCGGCGCGGCGCGCGCAGACGCGCCTTACGTCTGGGTGCTCGATCCGATCGACGGCACGAAAAGCTTCATTTCCGGCCTGCCGATGTGGGGCACGCTGATCGGCCTCAAGCACAATGGCCGGCCGTGCTACGGCATGATGAACCAGCCCTTCACGCGCGAACGGTTCTTCGGCGACGGCGCGGCCTCCTGGTGGACCGGGCCCGCCCATCGCGGCGGCGGGCAGGAGCGGCGCCGACTGCGCACGCGCGCCTGCGCGGACGTCGCAGAGGCGACTCTGATGACGACGTCGCCGCGTCTTTTCTCCGAGGAGAAGCGCGCCGCCTACATGCGCGTGGAGCGGCTCGCGAAAATTCCGCGCTACGGCGGCGATTGCTACGCCTATTGCGCGCTGGCCGCCGGCCATGTCGATCTCGTGATCGAAGACGGCCTCAACGCCTACGACATCGTCGCGCTCATCCCGATCATCGAAGGCGCGGGCGGCGTCGTCACCACCTGGAGCGGCGGCGACGCGTCGAACGGCGGTTCGATCATCGCCGCCGGCGATGCGCGCGCGCACGAAGCGGCGATGAAGCTGCTCGCGGGATAGACTGATGGAGGAATGATGAGCGCCGAAAATACGATCGAACGTCTCGGTCTGAAACTTCCTGCGCCCATGCCGCCCGCCGGCAATTATGTGCCGTGGAAGAGCGCCGGCGGTCTCCTCTATCTCTCGGGCGTCGGCCCGCATACGCCCGACGGCTATCTGACAGGCGTCGTCGGCGCCGACCTCTCCGTCGAGCAGGGCTACAACGCCGCGCGCGCCTGCGGTCTCGTGCTCCTCGCGCACATGCGCGCGGCGCTCGGTTCGCTCGATCGCGTCGCCAATGTGGTGAAGGTGTTCGGCATGGTGCGCTGCGCGCCGGACTTCGGCAAGCAGCCCGAAATCATCAACGGCTGCACGGATCTGTTCGTCGAGGTGTTCGGCGAGATCGGCCGCCCCGCGCGATCCGCCGTCGGCATGATCGCGCTCCCGCGCGGCATTGCGGTGGAGATCGAGGCGATCGTGGAGCCGAGGCAGTAGAACCTTCGGCGATCGCCGAACGTGAGCAGCCGCCCCTACAGCAACCGCGTCCTGATCGTCCCCTCGATCTTTCCCAGCTCTGCGAACACCTGCGCGCGCTCGTCGCGCGCGCCGTCTGCGTCGACCACGACATATCCGATGTCGGCGTCGGTCTGCAGATATTGCGCGGCGATGTTGAGATTTCGGCCGGCGAAGATCTGGTTGATGCGGTTCATGACGCCGGGCGTATTGCGGTGAATGTGCACGAAGCGCGTGCCGCCGGTATGCGGCGGCAATTGCGCCTGCGGAAAGCCGACGGCGCCGAAGGTCGCGCCGGTCTCCGCATAGTCGACCAGTTTGCGCGCCACTTCCGATCCGATGCGCTCCTGCGCCTCTTCCGTCGAGCCGCCGACATGCGGCGTGAGAATCACATTCGGCAGATTCTGCAGCGGCGAAACGAACTTGTCCTTGTTCGAACCCGGCTCGACCGGAAACACGTCGATCGCCGCGCCGCGCAGATGTCCGTCTTTCAGCGCGCCCGCGAGCGCGTCGATATCGACCACGGTGCCACGCGCATTGTTGATGAGATACGAGCCCTTCTTCATTGCGCGGATCTGCGCCGCGCCCATCATGCCGTCGGTAAGCTTGGTCTCCGGCACATGCAGCGAAACGACATCGGAAATCGCGAGCAATTCCTCGAGCGTGTCGGTCGGCTCGACATTGCCGCGGCGCAGCTTGTCGGTCAGGTCGAAAAACACGACGCGCATGCCCATCGGTTCCGCGAGCGCTGCGAGCTGGCTTCCGATATTGCCGTAGCCGACGATGCCGAGCGTCTTGCCGCGCACTTCGAACGATCCGTCGGCCGACTTGTCCCAGCCGCCGGCGTGCGCGGCGATCGAACGCGGAAATATGCCGCGCATGAGCATGACGATTTCGCCGATCACGAGTTCGGCGACCGAACGCGTGTTGGAAAAAGGCGCGTTGAAGACGGGAACGCCCTTTTTGCGCGCGGCGGGAATGTCGACCTGGTTGGTGCCGACGCTGAAGCAGCCGGCGACGATCAGATCCCTCGCGGCCGACAACGCGTCGGCCGTCAGCTTCGTGCGCGAGCGGATGCCGAGAATATGCGCGTCGGCGATCTTGCTTTTCAACTCGTCGCCATCGAGCGCTTTCGTCAAGCGCTCGATCCGCTCGAACCCGGCGGATCGGAAGAGCTCGACCGCGCTTTCGTTGATGCCTTCGAGCAGCACTACGCGGAGGTCTTTCGTCGGAATCGAAATCGTATCGATCATTTCTCTCTCGGATTGTCAGGCGGCGCGTCGGGGGCCGAACATGCGCCGCCACCATGGCCGCGCCAGTGCGAGCGCCTGCGCGGTCTCGCTCGCATGTTGCAATACCTGCGCCCGGTCGCGCGCGCCGGGAATGAAGGCGTCGAACGCCGCCCAGAACTGCGAACGGATTTCATCGCGCTCTTGCAGGATTTCGTGTCGCGCGCCCGGCAGCAGAACCATGCCGCCGGCCTTGAGCTGATTTGCGAAGCGCGCGGTGGCAGGCGTCGATACGACCTTGTCCTCGCTCGCGCCGAAGATCAGGACCGGCGTCGTCGTCCGGCGCGCGAATTCGGGATCGGTCAGACGCCGCGTCAAGCGCAGCGCCGCGTTCGTCCAGCCGATCGTCGGGCCGCCGACCGCCAGATGCGGCGCGACCGCGACGATTTCGGCGTTGCGCGCATAGCGGACGGGATCGGAGGTGAGATTGTTGCCGGCGAATGGCCGGGTCATTGCGGACGTGCGCCCCTGCCCCGGCGCGAAGGCGGCGCCGAAGCCGGCGATATCGGCGAGTTCGACGAGCCCGCGCGCCGATCGGCGCCGCAACGGGCCGCCGATCTCGATCATCGGCGATGTCAGAACCAGGCGCTCGAACGGCGAATTCCCGCTGCGCGCCTGCGACAGCAGGATCGAGCCGCCCATGGAATGGGCGAGCGCGAACCAGGGACGCGGACACAGGAATTGCAGCACCTGCCGATACAGCGCCTCGAGGTCGCGCTCGAACATGGAGAAATCGTCGATATGGCCCTTCCGCGAATCGGGCAATTCGCGCGCCGAACCGCCCTGCCCGCGCCAGTCCATCGCGACGACGGAAAAATTGCGCGCGACGAGTTCGCGGATCGTCTCGAAATATTTTTCGATGAACTCCCCGCGCCCCGTGAAGACGCAGATCGTGCCGGCGACGTCAGGTCCCGGCGCCCAGCGCGCGATGCGCAGGAACACGCCGTCGGCCGCGCCGACCGCAGATACGATCGCGCCGTCCGGAACGGGATTGCCGGGCGTACCGATGAGCTCCAAAACCGCCTCGCCTGATGGCCTCATGCAAGGCGGCCTGAAATGACAGGACTCCGCGTCGGCTTCAAGCCTTCGCGGCCGCCCGCGCTCCGCCGCCGCTGGCCGCGAGGCGGGCGCGCTCGGAGCCCGGATGCAGCAGCAGAAGTCCGAGCAGACCGGAGGCGATCATGATCATGCCATTGATCTGGAAGCCTTGAAGATAACCGGCCAGCGGCGTCGACGCGCCCTGGATCACGTGGCCCATCGTCATCGGCGCAATGATGCCGGCGAGCGTATAGAGCGCGCCGTAGATCGATATGATCGCGCCGCGTTGGGCGGTCGGCGTGAATTCGCCGAGCATCGGCGGGCAGACGACATAGATCGACCCGCAGAGGCCGCCGCCGATAATGAGGAGCGCAATCATCATGGCGGCGCTGTGCGCATAGGGCATCGCCAGCAACGTCAGACCGCCGATCACGATCGGCGTCGCGCCGAGAATCCCGCGCGCATGGCGCGTCGATACGCCGCGCGCCGTCAACCGCTGCGAGACGACGCCGGTGACGATCACGACTGTGGCGCCGGCGATCCAGGGCAGGATCGAGATGAAGCCTGCCTGCTGCTGCGAAAATCCGAGGCCGGTGACGATGAAGGGCGTGAACCAGGTGAGCCCGAGCGAAAGGACCCAATAGGCGCCGAACGTGCA
Organism: Hyphomicrobiales bacterium; assembly: GCA_028868735.1. GTDB lineage: Bacteria > Pseudomonadota > Alphaproteobacteria > Rhizobiales > Beijerinckiaceae > JAJXWB01. Next base: position 14,686 of record JAGWTW010000106.1, read on the forward strand.
GGCGACGCAGCCGATGAACGTCGGCGTCGTCAAGAGGCGCAGGTAGGAATAGGTCGGCCCGCTCGGGGGTTCGCCCTTGGCGACAGGCGCGTCGACCAGCGGCCCTTCGGCGCCGAACGCGAGCCACGCGAAGACCCATATCAGGCCGACGACGCCGAGCGCGCCGAAGGCTGCATGCCAGGAATGATTGACGATCACCCAGTTGAGCGCGGGCACCGCAAGAATGACGCCGAAGGCCGAGCCTTGCGACAGCAGGGCGGTCGGCAGAGCCCGCTTCTCGTCGGGAAACCATTTGTAGATCGCGTGGACTGCGACGGACGCGGCAGGACCTTCGCCGGCGCCGAGAAGGATGCGGCAAACGAGAAGCGTCGTGAACGACACCTCGCCGAGCATCGGGAATTGCACGAGCGCCCAGACGAGCGCGAGCCCGACCAGCACCCAGCGCGTGTCGACCCGGTTGATCAGGAAGCCGACGGCGATGGCGGAGATCGAAAACAGGATGAAGAACGAGGATCCGAGATTGCCGAATTGGGACGGGGTGAGTTGAAGCTCTTTCATGATCGGCACGCCGGCGAGGCCGACCACGATCTTGTCCGCGAAATTCACGACCATGTAGAGAAAGAGGAGGAACATAACCCTCCACGCGCCTTTCGGCGTCGGCTGTGCAGACATAAATCTTCCCTCGCTGTTTCGTCCCGACGGTCCCGTTGAGCGGACCTTTGCGCGCAAGCATGCCGCAGCGGCGGCGACATGCAAAGCAAATTTCGGATTTCAAGCCCTTGCGCCCGTTGAAGTCGCCCCCCAGATCGTGGCCAGCACGCGCCGATAGCGGGCGTGCGTTCAACCCCGGCGCTCAGGGCCGGCCGCGTTCCGGCTCAACCGCCGCATGTCGCTCGAAGAGGATATGCCAATGCGTAGTTTCGACCTGTCTCCGCTTTATCGTTCCACGATCGGCTTCGATCGCCTGTTCTCGCTGCTTGACCAGGCCGCGGGATCCGAGCCGACGTCCTATCCGCCCTACAACATCGAGCGGACCGGCGAGAACGCCTACCGCATCACGGTCGCGGTCGCCGGTTTCGGCGAAAAGGACCTGACCATCGAAGCGCGTGAGAACACGCTGACCATTCGCGGCGCCAAGGAGGCGTCGGGCGAGGAAACCAAGGCCGAAGTGCTCTATCAGGGCATCGCGGCGCGCGCTTTCGAGCGCCGGTTCCAGCTTGCCGACCACGTCCAGGTGACGGGCGCCCGCCTCGAGCACGGCCTGCTTCACGTCGAACTCGTCCGCGAGATTCCGGAAGCGCAGAAGCCGCGCCAGATCCCGATCGGCG
>JAGWTW010000107.1 GCA_028868735.1 Hyphomicrobiales bacterium
GAGCTCTGCGAGCTGGTCTGCGGCTTTGCCCCAGCCCTCGTGGAACCCCATCTTCTCGTGCTGCTCGCGATCGGCTGCGCTCCAGTGCAGCGCGCGGGCGGTGTAGCGCGTCTTGCCGCCTTCGTCCTCGAACGTGACGATCGCCGTGAAAAACGGTTTCTCGGATGGCGTCCAGGCGTCGGTATAGGCGTCCGTGAAGACGATGCGTTCGTTCACGACGACATCAAGATAAACGCCACGGTTCGGAAATCTCTCGCCACCAGGCCCATTGATGAACATGAAGAAGGCGCCGCCCGGGCGGAGATCGATCTGAACGTCCGAGACGAACCACGGCTTGGGGCAGAACCATTGCTCCATCAATTTCGGATCGGTCCATGCGCGAAAAAGCTTTTCACGGGGCGCCTCGATGAGGCGCGTCAGCGTCAATTGCCGCTCGTTGTCCTTGTTCATGCTTATCTCCGCCGGTATCGCGATTGATACCGACCGGTTGGTATGTTGTCAACGATCGCTTTGCGGGCCGTGACGTCAGTTGCAGTCAGCGATCCGGTCTTAACAAGCACCGACGCTTCTGCGACAACCCTGCGCCGGCGCACAGCGCTCTTCAAATCCCGCGAGATCATGTCCGCTCCCGTCGTACGTTTTGCGCCTTCGCCCACCGGGCGCATCCACATTGGCAACGCGCGCACAGCGCTCCTCAATTATCTGTTCGCTGCGCGCGCCGGCGGCCGATTCATTCTGCGCTTCGATGACACGGACGCCGTCCGTTCAACGGAAGAATTCGCGCGTTCGATTGAGGTGGATCTCGCTTGGCTCGGCATGCGGCCACATCAAACGGTGCGCCAGTCGGACAGACTGCAGCTTTATGTCGCTGCGGCGGAAAAACTCAAGGCCGTGGGTCGACTCTACCCCGCCTACGAAACACAGGCGGAGCTCGATCGTCGTCGCAAGCTGAAACAGGCTCGTGGACTTCCGCCGGTCTATGATCGCGCGGCGCTCGCTCTGACCGAGGATGATCGCGCGCGGCTCGAAACCGAAGGCCGCAAGCCGCACTGGCGTTTCAAGCTCGATCAGAGAATCGTGGAATGGACGGACGGCGTGCGCGGCGCTTCCCACATCGACTGCGCTTCGCTTTCGGATCCCGTGTTGATGCGCGAGGACGGTACGTTTCTCTACACACTGACGTCTGTCGTCGACGACATCGATCTCGGGGTCACGGACGTCATTCGTGGCGAAGATCACGTCAGTAACACCGCCGTGCAGATACAAATATTCGAGGCGCTAGCCGGCGAAGGCCGCGCGCCGAAATTCGCGCACCACAACCTTCTGGTGGATGCAACGGGCGGCGGCCTTTCCAAGCGAACCGGGTCGCTGTCGATCGCGTCGCTGCGCGAATCGGGCGTCGAGGCGCTCGCCGTCGCAGCCCTCGCCGTGCTGACGGGGACCTCGGACGAGGTTCACGCGGTGAGTTCGCTCGTCGAGCTTGCACAGATGTTTGACCTCGCGCACATCTCTCGCAATTCCGCGAAGTTCGATCCCGCCGAGCTGCGGACGCTCACGCAGCGGACGCTACACAAGCTCGATTTCGAGTCGGTGCGGGATCGGCTTGCCGCTCATGATATCGTCGGCGTGCATGCGGAGGCCTTCTGGCTGGCTGTGCGCGGCAACCTTGAAACTTTCCAAGATGTTGTCGCCTGGCGCAGGGTGGTCGACGGCGAAGTCGCCCCGGTAATCGAAGACGCCGAACTTTGCCGGACCGCGGCGACCTTGATGCCGCCCGAGCCCTGGGACGAGACGACTTGGGGAGACTGGACAAACGCCGTCAAAGGCGCGACAGGACGCAAGGGCAGGGGACTTTTCCATCCGCTGCGGCTGGCTCTGACTGGACGGGAAAACGGGCCCGAACTCGCAAAGCTCCTTCCGTTGATAGGGCGCGCGCGGTCGGTTCAAAGACTTGCAGGGTAAAAAAAGGGGCTTCACAGCGCGGCCAACTCCCGTCAATTTCCCCGCCGCCGTGGATAGCCTGCGGCCAAGCTGGCGCGCCCCCTGATCGCGCCAAGGGGAGAAAAGTTGATGAAGTCTTGGTTCAAGAGCGGCATCGCGTCCGCTACGCTCGCCTTCGTCCTTGCGACGGCGGCCCATGCCGCGTCCAACAAGGTTGTGATCGGCGATATCGACGACATGAGCGGCGTCTATGCCGACGTGATCGGCCCGGGCGGCGTCGAGGCCGCCAAGATGGCGATTGAGGATTTCGGCGGCTCGGTGCTCGGCAACAAGATCGAATTGCTGACCGCGGACCACCAGAACAAGCCCGACCTCGGTGCGCAGAAGTTCCGCGAATGGGCCGACCAGAACGGCCTCACAATGGTGCTTGGCGGGTCGAACACCGGCGTATCCATCGCCATGTCGAATATCGCGCGCGACAAGAAGACGCCCTTCTTCGCGATCGGCGCGGCCGGCGCCTCTCTCACAGGCAAGGATTGCACGCCTTACACGGTGCATTACGCCTATGACACGACCTCGCTCGCCAACGGCACGGCGAAGACGATGCTCGCACAGGGCGGCAAGAGCTGGTTCTTCATCACCGCGGACTACGCTTTCGGCACGCAATTGCAGGACGCGGCTGCAAGCGTCGTGAAGTCCGGCGGCGGCAATGTCGTCGGCGCGGTGCGCGTTCCGCTCTCGACCACCGACTTCTCGTCATTCCTTCTGCAAGCCCAAAGCTCGGGCGCGCAGATACTTGGGCTCGCCAACGCTGGCGCCGACTTCACGAATTCGTTGAAGGCGGCGAACGAGTTCGGCATCGCCAAGACGATGAAGCCGGCAGCGCTGCTCGCCTTCCTCAGCGACATCCACTCGCTTGGTCTGAAGACGGCGCAGGGCCTGTATCTCACGACCGGCTGGTACTGGGATCTCAACGACAAGACGCGCGCCTTCTCCAAGCGTTATTTCGAGAAGACGAAGCGCGAGCCGACGATGAACCAGGCTGCGTATTATTCGGCGACGCTCGCCTATCTCAACGCCGTGAAAGCGGCAGGCTCGACCGATTCAGACAAGGTCATGGACGAGCTTCACAAGATGAAGATCGACGACATGTTCACGTCGAACGGCAAGATACGCGCCGACGGGCTCATGGAGCATGAAATGTACATCATGCAGGTCAAGACGCCCGAAGAATCGAAATACCCGTGGGACTACTACAAGCTCGTGAAGACCATGGATGGCGAGACGGCGTTCGGCAAACTGTCAGATTCCGCCTGCCCGCTGGTTAAGAAGTAAGCGACGCAATTTTGTGTCTATCGCCTCCGGTCCTCGGGACCGGGGGCTCTTGCGCGTCCGCCGCTTGGGTCCACCGCCGCAGGTTGGCGCGGCCGCAGGGCTCGTGCCATAAGTCGCCGCAATGAATTCGGACCTCCACCGCCCCGACGCCGGCAACGCCCGCGCTGCTATGGGTTCGGCGATCAGCGCCGCCGCGAAATGGCTTGTCGATCGTCAAAAGCCGGACGGCCATTGGGTTGGCCGCGCGGAGACCAATGCATGCATGGAGGCGCAATGGTGCCTCGCGCTCTGGTTTCTCGGGCTCGAGGCGCATCCCCTGCGCGCGCGACTTGGCGCTTCCCTGTTACAGACGCAGCGGCCCGACGGCGCCTGGCAGGTCTATTTCGGCGCGCCGAACGGCGACATCAACGCGACCGTCGAAGCCTATGCGGCTTTGCGGTCGCTCGGCCATCGCGACGACGAGCCGGCGCTCGCGAAAGCGCGAGATTGGATTCGCGCCAAGGGCGGTTTGCGCAATGTGCGCGTGTTTACGCGCTACTGGCTTGCGCTGATCGGCGAATGGCCGTGGGAAAAGACGCCGAACATTCCGCCCGAAATAATCTGGCTGCCGGTCTGGTTCCCGTTCTCGATCTACAATTTCGCCCAATGGGCGCGCGCGACATTGATGCCGATCGCAATACTTTCCGCGCATCGCCCCGCGCGGCCGTTGCCCGCCGGTAACACCCTCGATGCGCTGTTTCCCGAAGGTCGTGAAAATTTCGACTACGATCTGCCGGTAAAGGCGGAAGCCGGCGCGTGGGATACGTTTTTCCGCGGCGTCGACAAGGCGCTGCACGCGCTCCAGAACCACGGCCGCACGAATGGCCACGGCCTGGTGCGCGGCGCGGCCGTGCGGCGCACCGTCGAATGGATATTGCGCCATCAGGACGCCGACGGCGCATGGGGCGGCATTCAGCCGCCCTGGATATACGGGCTTATGGCGCTGCATGCCGAAGGCTTCGCGCTCGATCATCCTGTCATGGCGAAAGGTCTGGCGGCGCTCGACGATCCGGGCTGGCGCGTCGACGACGGCGAGGCGACGTTCATTCAGGCGACGAACTCGCCGGTGTGGGACACGATCCTGACGCTGCTTGCGTTCGAAGACGCAGAGGTCGCGCAAGATTATCCTGCGGAAGTCGACAAAGCCGTCCAATGGGTCCTCGACCGCCAGGTGCGCGTCAAAGGCGACTGGTCGGTGAAGTTGCCCAACATCGAGCCCGGCGGCTGGGCGTTCGAATACGCGAACAATTCCTACCCGGACGTCGACGATACGGCGGTGGCGCTGATTGCGCTCGCGCCATTCCGCAACGACCCGAAATGGCGCGCCAGGGGCGTCGAGGACGCGATCCAGCGCGGCGTGAACTGGCTCGTTGCGATGCAGAGCCGCGGTGGCGGCTGGGGCGCGTTCGACAAGGACAACGATCGCCAGATCCTCACCAAGATTCCGTTTTGTGATTTCGGCGAAGCGCTCGATCCGCCATCCGTCGATGTGACGGCGCACGTCGTCGAAGCGTTCGCCAAACTCGGCCTTTCGCGCAACCATCCGAGCATGGAGCGCGCGCTCGACTATCTGCGGCGTGAGCAGGAGCCCGACGGCGCCTGGTTCGGACGCTGGGGCGTGAATTACATTTACGGTATCGGCGCCGTTCTGCCGGCGCTGGCCGCGATAGGCGAAGACATGTATGTGCCGTACATCGATCGAGCCTGCGTCTGGTTGCGCGCGCGCCAACAGGAGAACGGCGGTTGGGGCGAAAGCTGTGCGTCCTACATGGATATTTCCTCCGCGGGCCGCGGCGCAGCGACAGCCTCGCAAACGGCCTGGGCCTTGATGGCGCTGATCGCCGCGGGGCGTGCCGAAGACGCAGACGCGATCGAGCGCGGCTGTCTGTTCCTCATCGAGCGGCAGCGGGACGGTACCTGGCGCGAGGCCGAATACACGGGCACCGGATTTCCCGGCTACGGCGTCGGCCAGACAATCAAGCTGTCTGACCCGTTGCTGTCGAAGCGGCTCATGCAGGGACCTGAGCTCTCTCGCGCGTTCATGCTGCGCTACGATCTCTATCGCCACTATTTCCCGCTGATGGCGCTGGGACGCGCAGTGCGTATGCCGGTCGGCGCGAGCGCCGTCGCGCCGACGCGCGCTTCGTCGCCGACGATTGGCGAACCGGACGCGGCGCTATCCGCGCGGCTGATGCAAGGTCCGGAGCTGTCGCGCGCTTCCATGGTTCGGTGGGACCTTTATCGTCAGTATTTTCCGACCATGGCGCTTGGCCGCCGCATGAAAAGACGGAACGGGGAACAGGAGAGACGCGCATGATAAAGTTCTACTTCAACGGCTCGCCCAACCCGACCAAGGTCGCGCTCTTTCTCGAGGAATCCGGCCTGCCTTACGAACCGATCGCCATCGACACGCGCAAGGGCGATCAGTTCTCCCCGGATTATCTGCAGGTCAATCCGAATGGAAAGGTGCCGGCGATCGTCGACGAAGGAAACGTCGTCTTCGACTCGAACGCCATCCTTCTCTATCTCGCCGAGAAGTCGGGCAAGTTCGCAGGGCCGGCTTCCGCGCGCGGCGAGCTCTTGTCGTGGATGATGTTCGTCGCGACGGGCGTCGGACCGTTCTGCGGACAGGCCGTGCATTTCCGTCATTTCGCGCCGGAAAAGGTTCCCTATGCGGACAAGCGCTACCAGTTCGAAGCCGATCGCCATTTCGCAGTGCTGGAACAGCGCCTCGTCGGGCGACCTTACATCGTCGGCGGCGAATACACGATTGTCGACATGGCGGCGTGGGGATGGACGCGCATGATCCCCTTCATTCTCGGCGAAGGCGCCTGGGCGCGTTACCCGAATCTCAAGCGGCTGTCCGACGAGATTTCCGCGCGGCCGGCGGCGCAGAAGGCGGCCGCGCTCAAGGACCGGTTCACGTTCAAGCCCGACATGGACGACGCCGCGCGCGCCGTTATGTTCAGGCATCTGAAGACCGCCTGATCAGCCTCCATGCTTTTGCGGGGGTATCGGCGTCGGCCGGCCCTCGTCATCGACGGCGACCATGGTGAAGGTGCCGACCGTCACCTTCTCGCGCACGTCCGTGCGAAACCGGCGCGCCCACGCCTCGACATGAATCTTCATCGACGTGCGGCCCACCTTGTCGATCGCGGTATAGACGCACAGCACGTCGCCGACCTTCACCGGCCGGATGAACGCCATGGCCTCCAGAGCGACGGTTACGACGCGGCCGCGCGCGCGCTCGACGCCGGCGATTCCGCCGGCCTGGTCCATACGCGAGAGCACCCAGCCGCCGAAAATATCGCCGTTGGCGTTCGTGTCTGCCGGCATAGCGATGACGCGGATGGCGAGTTCGCCGCGCGGTTCTCCGTCCGTATCGGTGCTCTCGTCGCCCATGGTCGCTCCTTCCAGCGGATGTCATTTTCCATGAGGCGCGCAAGCAGGGCAATGGAGGAAACGCGTTTGCGGCATTCACGCGGCCACGCGTTTGGCGGCTAATCCCCGAGAGTCGGCATGCCGCGTCGCAGACCATCGGCGCCAGCCGCGTTGCGTCTCCCGTGCGCCGATGCTGCCGCGCCGCCGCCCGCATCGGCGCCGGAAGAATCTCCGCGGGTGGATGGCGCGCTTGCGGACATCGCGCGTTCGGCCTGGGTCTGCGCGTCGGTTCGCCTGCGTTGGTCGAGCGCTTTTTGCGCCGCAGCCGGATTGAATCTGCGCGATGCGCCCTTGCCTGCGTCGGATGCGGATTTCGCCTGCTTCGGGCGCGACATCTGCGCCGACATTTCGGGCGTGACGATCGTATCGCGATTGTTCCTGTCGCCTAGAACCTGCTCTGCGTTGGCGAGCGCCTGCGCCCATGTTTGTCCGGGCGGCTTGCAGGTGCAGGCGTGATCGACCGTCTTTTCGTATTTGAACGCGTTTGCGAGATCGTCGTAAGGCTCGCCCGACGCCGAGACCGCCGAATGCATGTCCCGCGACAGGCTGCGGGTATAGACCTTCACTTCCGCGTTCGGGCAGAGCGCCGTACAGAGTTCCTGCAATTGCGGCAGGTCCGAACGGCGCGCCGAATAGCTCACCGGGAAGAAGCCGCCGTCGCAGGTGCGCACGCATACCGCCATCGATCCGCCGCTCGGCGCGGCGTCCGCGTTTTGCGCGGATGGATCCTCCGGCGGATAGGTCTGGTCCGGCGTGCCGTCGATCATGCGGTCGGAGGCGTCGAAATCCTGCGACTGTCTGTCGCGACACCACGTGTCGTATTTGTTCTGCAATTGCTGTTTGACGCCGGGGTCGCCATAGGGCGCGCGCTGCAATTGGGCGACATTGGCCTGCAACCGCTCTATCTGGTCGTTGATCCCGTCGCACTGGGGCGGGCGGCTGCCGAAAAGAAAGAAGTTCGGCTTGTCGCAGCCAAGCGACCGGCCGTAGTCGGTGAGCCGCGAAAGCCCGGCCTGCGCCCTGGCGAGCGCATCCTGCGCCCGCGCCGGCGCGCCGCTGCGGCCGAGGCCGGCGATCTGCAGGGCGAGCCGGTTGCAATCGACCGCCTGCGCCGCGGCCGTGCTCGACGCCAGCGCGCCCGCCAGACAAAGCGCAAAGCCCAGACGGCTCTTCGACGACACCAAGTTCTTTCCCGCATCCCGGGGCGAAGCAGGCGCTGCGCGACCCGAATCCTTATCGGGGGCGATTATGGCCCAATCGAGCCGCTACGGGCGACCGTTCGATCAGGCGTCGGCGCACTTTTGCAAAAGCGCCTCCATCGCCATATGACCGGCGTCGCCTCGAGGAGAAGATCATGTCGCCGTCAAAGACCACGGGCCTCGCGCTCGGCCTGTGCCTTGCGCTCGCGGGGGCGGCGCAGGCGGACGACGGTCCCGACCTGATTTTCCGAAAGTCGACGAATTTCAAGCTGCTGACGCCCAACGACAAGCTGGCGACCTATGGCATCGACGATCCGCTCGTCGACAATGTCGTCTGTTATTACACGGTGCCGGAGAAGGGCGGCGTTTCCGGCATGCTCGGGACCGCCGAGCAGACCTCGGACGTGTCCATCGCCTGCCGGCAGTTCGGCCCGATCAGGATCAAGGACAAGTTCGCGCAGGGCGACGTCGTCTTTTCAGAGCGCCGGTCGCTGCTGTTCAAGCGGATGCAGATCGTGCGCGGCTGCGACGCCAAGCGCAATGTCCTCGTCTACATGGTCTATTCGGACAAGCTGATCGAGGGGTCGCCGAAGAACTCAACCTCGACCGTGCCGATCGAGCCATGGGGCGGCTCGACCGAACCGGCTCCGAAATGCGCCGATTTCGTGCAGAACTGAAGGTCAGTCGTCGCAGGTGACGATGACCGAGCCTGGCGTCACATGGGTCGCGGTCGCATCCGCTTTGATGTCGGTGGCGCCCGTGACGTCCTCGACCCGGCCGAACGCCAGCGAGGGGCCGAGCCCGTGCGACTCGCACCACGCGTCGGCGACGACGCGCCCGCAGGCCTTGCCGCCGGTCAGGCATTCTGTGATTCCGTAACCTTCGCTGTCCTTGATGACAAAGGTGTTCCGGGCCGCCGCCTGAGCGCCAGTGCGGCCGACGACGCCCAGCAGCAGCAGACCGCCGAGCATAGGCAGAATCAACCGGGGGAGAACGCGGTGCTCGAACTCGATAAACGTCATCAACCTGCTCGCGACGCGGGGCTTTTCACTTGGTCCGGATGATCGCTCCGGGCGGTGAACAAACCCTTAAAAGCGCCGCCTTGCGCGAGACCGCTTGACGCCGCGCGCGTCTTTTGCGCATGGTCGCGCCATGACGTTCGCCGCCCGCATCTGCCGGAGCATCATTATCCGCTAGCGCACCCGCTGGCTGGAACCGTCATGTCCTCACGAACGAGCGATGGTCCGGCCGGCAGGCTGAAGGACCTTGCATGTCGACCCGCCCCCTCCGGCTCTACAACACGCTGACCCGCGCGAAGGAGGACTTCGCCCCGATCGACCCCGCAAACGTGCGCATGTACGTTTGCGGACCGACGGTCTACGACTTCGCCCATATCGGCAACGCCCGGCCGGTCATCGTGTTCGACGTGCTGTTCCGGCTGCTGCGCCATCTCTATGGCGAACATCACGTAACCTACGTCCGAAACATCACGGACGTGGACGACAAGATCAACGCGCGCGCCGCAGAGCGCGGCGTGTCGATCCGCGAGCTGACCGAGGAGACGAACAGGATCTTCCAGGCCGACGTGAAGGCGCTCGGCTGCCTCGAGCCGACCGTACAACCCCGCGCGACCGAACATATCGCCGAGATGATCGCCATCATCGGGCGATTGATCGAGAGCGGCCACGCCTATGCCGCGGAAGGCCATGTTCTCTTCTCCGTGCCGTCCATGGCCGATTACGGCCGGCTGTCGCGCCGACCGCTCGACGAGATGGTCGCCGGCGCGCGCGTCGATGTCGCCCCTTACAAGAAGGGCGACATGGATTTCGTGCTGTGGAAGCCGTCGCGTGACGGGGAGCCGGGTTGGGAAAGCCCGTGGGGCAGGGGGCGCCCGGGCTGGCACATCGAATGCTCGGCGATGAGCTGGAAGCACCTCGGCGAGGTCTTCGACATCCACGGCGGCGGCATCGACCTCGTCTTTCCCCATCACGAAAACGAAATCGCGCAAACACGCTGCGCCTTCGGCCACGACGTGATGGCGAACGTGTGGATGCACAACGGTTTCCTGCAGGTCGAAGGCGAGAAAATGTCGAAAAGCCTCGGCAATTTCGTCACGATTAACGAATTGCTGCATTCGGAGAAATTCGGGGGACGCATGTGGCCCGGTCCCGTGCTTCGCCTCGCCATGTTGAGGACGCATTATCGTCAACCGATCGACTTTACGGTCAAGGCGCTCGAAGACGCCCGAAAGAAACTCGATTTCTGGATGCGCGCGGCGCGATCCGCTCTAGACGGCGAGCCGGCGTCGCTGACCCCGTCCGACGAAGTGATCGAGGCGCTCGCCGACGACGTCAACACGCACGCAGCGTTGACCGCGCTCGACCGCGCGTTCGGCGCAACGGGCGAAGTGCGGGAGACCGCTCATAGGCAGCTCGGTGCGGACCTCGCGTTTTTGGGCCTGGCGACACGATCAGAATTGAAGAGACCGCATGTCGAATTCAGCGCGGTCCCGACGGACGAAGTCGAAAACCTGATCGCCGCCCGCATCGCGGCCCGCGGCGCCAAAAACTGGGCTGAATCCGATCGCCTCCGCGACGAACTCGTCGCGATGGGCGTTGTGCTGAAGGACAACAAAGACGGCACGACGACATGGGAGGTGAAGCGATGAGCGTGAGCTTCTCCAACCGTCATGGCCGGGCTTGTCCCGGCCATCCACGTCGCGTCGATTGTTTGATCGCGGAGGAGGGAAACGGGCCTTTCTTCGTCGTTTCGCTGTTCGGGCGGGCGTGGACGTCCTCGACGGGCGCGGGCATGACGTCGCAAATATGCAGCGTTCGATGACCATCTCCCTCCGCCCGTTCCTGCCCTCAGACGCGCCCGCGCTCGCGCGGCTGTTTCGCGACAGCATCGAGACGCTCGCCGAGGACGACTACACCGACGACCAGCGCGCAGCCTGGGCGTCGTCCGCCGATGATCTCGCCGAATTCGCGCAGAAGCTTTCGGAAAGTCTGACGCTCGTCGCATTGCGCGACGGCGCGCTCGCGGGTTTCGCCTCGCTCGCCGACGGAAAGATCGACATGCTCTACGTCGAGCCCGGACATGCAGGTCATGGCGTTGCGACCGCTCTCGTCGACGCGCTCGAAAAGCTCGGGCGTGCGCGCGGGGCGAAGGAGATTGAAACGGACGCAAGCGACGTCGCGCGCGATTTTTTCGCAAAGCGCGGCTATGCGCCCATGCAGCGCAACACCGTCATGCGCGCCGGCGAATGGCTCGCCAACACCACGATGAAGAAACCGCTCGGCACGCCCGAGAAACCCGGAGCGACGCACTGATGGCGCGCGAAAGACTTTCTCTCTTCGACACCACACTGCGCGACGGCGCGCAGACGACAGGCGTCGATTTCTCGCTCGACGACAAGCGCGCGATCGCGAAAATGCTCGACGATCTCGGCGTCGACTACATCGAGGGCGGTTATCCCGGCGCCAATCCGCTCGACACGGAATTCTTCGCAAAACGCCCGAAGCTGCGTGCGAAATTCGCAGCATTCGGCATGACGAAGCGCGCCGGCCGCTCGGCCGCCAACGATCCCGGCGTCGCCGGCCTGATCGAGGCGCAGGCGGACACAATCGCCTATGTCGCGAAAGCCTGGGACTATCAGGTACGCGTCGCGCTCGAATGTTCGCTCGAGGACAATCTCGAGGGCATCGAGGATTCCGTTTCCTACGCGCGCGAAAAAGGACGCGAGGTGGTCGTCGATTGCGAGCATTTCTTCGACGGCTACAAGGCAAATCCCGACTATGCGCTCGCTTGCGCGAAGGCCGCCTACGAGGCTGGCGCGCGTTGGGTCGTTCTGTGCGATACGAATGGCGGCGCCCTGCCGCATGAGATCGAAAAAATCGTCGCCGATGTGATCGGTTGCATTCCCGGCGACCACGTCGGCATTCACGCGCACAACGACACCGAGAACGCCGTGGCGAATTCTCTGGCTGCCGTGCGCGCCGGCGCCCGACAAATCCAAGGCACGCTCAACGGTCTCGGCGAACGCTGTGGCAACGCCAATCTCGTTTCGATCATCCCGACGTTGCTCTTGAAGCCGGAATTTGCAGAGAAATTCGACGTCGGCGTCACGCGCGAAAAGCTGTGCTCGCTCACGAAGATCAGCCACGCCTTCGACGAACTGCTCAATCGCGCGCCCGACCGGCACGCGCCTTACGTCGGCGCCAGCGCCTTCGCGACCAAGGCCGGGATCCACGCCTCGGCCGTGCTGAAGGACCCGCGGACCTACGAGCATGTCGAGCCGGAAACGGTCGGCAACGCGCGCAGGGTTCTCGTTTCGGATCAGGCCGGCAAGTCGAACATAATATCGGAACTGGAGCGCCTCGGCGTCGCGCTCGACAAGAACGATCCGCGTCTCGTGCGCTTGCTCGACGAGGTGAAGGAGAAGGAGGCGCAAGGCTATGCCTACGAAGGCGCCGACGCGTCTTTTCTTCTGCTTGCCAAGCGGGTGCTCGGACAATTGCCCGATTATTTCGACATCGAGCGATTCAGCGTCAACGTCGAGCGGCGCTACAACGCCAAGGGCGATCTTGTTACTGCATCGGAAGCGATCGTGAAGGTGCGGGTCGACGGCGAGACGATGATCTCGGCGGCGGAGGGCAATGGTCCGGTCAATGCGCTCGACCTCGCCTTGCGCAAGGATCTCGGGCGCTTCCAGAGATTCATCGAGGACGTCGAACTCGTCGATTATCGCGTCCGCGTCTTCCAGGGCGGCACCGACGCCGTCACGCGCGTGCTGATCGAATGCGCGGACGGGCAAGGCGAACGCTGGTCGACAGTCGGCGTCTCGGCGAACGTCATCGATGCTTCGTTCCAGGCGCTCGTCGACTCCATCAACTACAAGTTGATGATGTCGGGAGCGGCCTGACGCGGTTCACAGGCGCGGGTCTATCGTCTCGACTCTCCCGCCCGTCTTTTTCTGCCGGGCGATCGTCGTTTCGATCATCGGCAGCACGTCCTCGACTCGTTCGGCGACGAGATAGCGCAGTTCGAATTCCGGTCGGATGAATCCGCTGTCGCGCATGTGCGCGAAAAGCGACAGCAGCGGGCGCCAGAAGCCGCCGATATCGGCGATGACGACGGGCTTGGTGTGGCGGCCGAGCTGCACCCACGTCAATTGTTCGACGAGTTCTTCCAGCGTGCCGATGCCGCCTGGCAGCGCGACGAAGGCGTCGGCGCGTTCGAACATCAGGCGCTTGCGCGTGTGCATATCCGGCACGACGACGAGTTCCTGCGCCTCCGCGAGCGGATTCTCCCGCTTTTTCAGAAAGTCCGGAATGATGCCGACGACGCGGCCGCCCGCGGCGATGGTCGCGCGCGCGACGAGTCCCATCAGGCCGTTGTCGCCGCCGCCGTACACGAGCCCGAGGCCGGCGTCGCCGATGCGGCGGCCGAGTTCCTCGGCTGCTGCGACGAAGGCCGGGTCGCTCCCCGGCGCGGAGCCGCAATAGACGCAGATGTTCTTCACGCCTTCCCGCGCTCCGTCACTTCACGCGCGACCAGGTCTCGCCCTTGCAGATCGCGCCGCCGAGGACGCAGCCGTCGAGCGTGACCGAATCGGGACCGTTGACCGTGATCTTGCCCAAGTAGGTCCGGCCGTCCTCGAGATTCTTGACCTGTCCCTGCCAGGCGTTCGGACCGATTTTCTGCGCGCCGGAAAACACCATGGCGCCGATGTATTTCCTGTCGGCCGCGTCCACCACGTTCTTCACCTTGACGCAAAGACCCGCGCCGCAGCGGAAAAAGGAAAAGGTGACGCCGTCCTCGGGTCTGCGCCAGACTCCGTAGGGCTCGGCTGCGAAAGCCGCGCCGGCGGCGATCAACAGCGCCGCTGACGCAAGGGCGGTGCGAAGCATGGCGGGTCCTCGAGAAGGCGTGTGCGCCGCAGCGCGAGCGCGCGTTTGTTCCCGATATGTGTCGTCGCGTCAATGCCGAAAGCGGAAACGCCGCGGCCTCCGTGCAATCTGCGGCAAGCGGGATTATATGTGGCTCGAAATTCAGCAGGATCCGACATGAACGCATTTTCGCCGCCGCCGGCCGCGCCTGCGTCCGACCGCAAGCCCGCCGAGGCCGGCCTCATCTCGACCGCGCATCGGCTCTGGCCCTATATCTGGCCTGACGACCGCGGCGACCTCAAGTTCCGCATCTTCCTCGCTTTTTTCTTTCTCATCGTGGCCAAGCTGGTGACGATCGCGGTGCCCTATTCGTTCAAATGGGCAACCGATGCTCTGACGCACGAAGCGAAGGGCGCGGCCGATATCCCGGCCGTTTTCGCAGGCCCGGTCGCGCTCACCTTGCTCTACGGCCTGCTGCGGGTCGGCATGGCCGCCTTCACGCAGGCGCGCGACGCCCTGTTCGCCGCCGTGGCTATGAACGCCGTGCGCCGGCTCGCCAACGACGTGTTCGTGCACATGCACGAATTGTCGTTGCGGTTTCACCTGGAGCGCAAGACCGGCGCATTGACGCGCGTTCTGGAGCGCGGCCGCAACGCGATCGAGACCATGGTGCGCATGGTCACGCTGACCGGCCTGCCGACCATCCTCGAATTCGCGCTGATCCTCATCGTGTTCTTCGTGCAGTTCGACTGGCGCTACGCGCTCGCGACCAGCCTGATGATCGTGGCGTACATGACGTTTACGACAATCGCCACCAATTGGCGCATCGGCATCCGTCGTTCGATGAACGAGAGCGACAACGACGCCAACACGAAAGCGATCGACTCGCTCCTGAATTACGAGACGGTCAAATATTTCAACGCCGAGGCGCGAGAGGCCGAGCGCTACGACAAGTCGATGGCGCGCTATGAGAAGAACAGCGTCGCAAGCTACACCTCGCTCGCCGTGCTCAACGCCGGGCAGGCGGCGATCTTCACCATGGGGCTGACCGCCGTCATGTGGATGTGCGTGTCCGGCATCCGCTCCGGCCGCAACACGATCGGCGATTTCGTTCTCATCAACGCCATGATGATCCAGCTCTACCAGCCGCTCAACTTCATGGGCATGTTCTACCGCGAGGTGAAGCAAGCGGTGATCGACATCGAGGCCATGTTCGACATTCTCGGCCAGAAGGCCGAAATCGTGGACAAGGCAGGCGCAAAGCCGCTGGTGGTGACGCAGGGCGTGGTGCGCTTCGAGAACGTGTTCTTCCACTACGATCCCGCGCGCGAAATCCTGAAGGGCGTCGATTTCGAGGCGCCCGCCGGCAAGACGATCGCCATCGTCGGTCCCTCCGGCGCCGGCAAGTCGACGATCTCGCGCCTGATGTTCCGCTTCTACGAACCGCAGCGCGGCCGCATCACGATCGATGGGCAGGACATTTCCGACGTCACGCAGGAGAGCCTGCGGCGTGCGATCGGCATCGTGCCGCAGGACACCGTGCTCTTCAACGATTCGATCGGCTACAACATCCGCTACGGACGCTGGAGCGCGGACAAGGACGGCGTTCGGCAGGCGGCGGCCGACGCGCAGATCGAACCCTTCATCGGCATCGTGCCGGGCGGCTTCGACGCGCAGGTCGGCGAAAGAGGACTGAAGCTGTCCGGCGGCGAAAAGCAGCGCGTCGCGATTGCGCGTACGATTCTGAAAGGCCCGCCGATACTCATTCTCGACGAGGCGACCTCGGCGCTCGATTCCTTCACCGAGCGGGAAATCCAGGCCGCGCTCGAACGGATTTCGCGCGGACGCACGTCGCTGGTGATCGCTCACCGCCTTTCGACCGTCGTCAACGCCGACCAGATCATCGTGCTCGACCAGGGCCGGATCGTCGAACGCGGCAAGCACGAGGAGCTTCTGGCGGCCGGCGGCGTCTATGCCGGCATGTGGAACCGCCAGCGCGAGGTCGACGACGCGCAGGAGAAGTTGCGCCGCGCGGCGGAAGAGGAAGGCGAGAGCGTGCGGGTCAGCGTGGGCGCGTAGAGCTGGCGGCACGCGGCGTTCCTTCGGTCGTAGAAAATCCTTCCCGCGTTTTTCGCGCGGGTCGGGCGAACCAGAGGGTCGGGA
>JAGWTW010000195.1 GCA_028868735.1 Hyphomicrobiales bacterium
GCGCGAAAGACAGCGAGATCGTCAACATGGCGGCCCTCGCGGCCTTCAATCTCGGCGGCTGAGGCTGACCTCAGTGCGCCTCGTCCCAGTTCTGCGCGGCGCGCGCATCGACCAGTAGCGGCGCGGACAGGCTGATCGCCGGCTGCGGCGCCTCCACCATGATCCGGCGCACGACGTCGATCGTCCGCTCGACCTCGCCGTCCGGCGCCTCGAACACGAGTTCGTCGTGCACCTGTAGCAGCATTTTCGCAGACAATTTCGCATCGCGCAGCGCGTCGTCCATGCGCACCATCGCGCGGCGTATGATATCGGCCGCCGTGCCCTGGATCGGCGCGTTGATCGCCGCCCGTTCGTTGAAGGCGCGTTCCGACGGGTTCGGAGAATTGATGCGCGGATAGTGGCATTTTCTGCCGAACAGCGTCGTCACGTAGCCTTGCTCGCGACAGAGCTTGCGCGTTGCGTCCATGTAGGCCCGGATCCCCGGGAAGCGCTCGAAATATTTACGGATGTAGGCGCCCGCCTCGTCGCGGGGAATGCCGAGCTGGTTGGCGAGGCCGAAGGCTGAAATGCCGTAGACGATCCCGAAGTTGATCGCCTTGGCGCGACGCCGGACTTCGGATGGCATGCCTTCGATCGGCACGCCGAACATTTCGGACGCGGTCATCGCATGAATGTCGAGCCCGTCGGCGAAGGCCTTTTTCAATTGCGGAATGTCGGCGATATCGGCGAGCAGGCGCAGCTCGATCTGCGAATAATCGGCGGATATGAGCTTGTGTCCCGCCGTCGCGACGAACGCCGTGCGGATCTTGCGCCCGGCTTCGTTGCGCACCGGGATATTCTGCAGATTGGGTTCCGAGGAGGACAGCCGTCCCGTCGTCGTCGCAGCGAGCGCATAGGACGTGTGCACGCGATGCGTCGTCGGGTTGACGTAACCCGGCAATGCATCGGTGTAGGTCGATTTCAACTTCGACAGCTGGCGCCAGTCGAGAATGCGCTGCGGCAATTCGTGCCCTTCCTCCGCAAGATCGTCGAGCACGCCCGCCGCCGTCGACCAGGCGCCGGTGGCCGTCTTCTTCGCGCCGGGAAGACCCATCTTTCCGAACAGAATGTCGCCGATCTGTTTCGGCGAACCGATGTTGAATTTTTCGCCCGCCAGTTCGTAGATTTCGGATTCGAGCCGCCCCATGTCCTGCGCGAATTCGCCTGAAAGGCGCGACAGGATCTGGCGGTCGATCGATATGCCGCGCCTTTCCATGCGCGCGAGCGTCTCGACCATCGGGCGCTCGAGCGTCTCGTAGACCGTCGTCATTCCTTCGCCGGCGAGGCGCGGTTGCAGCACGCGCCATAGACGCAGCGTTACGTCGGAATCTTCGGCCGAATATTCGGTCGCCTTGTCGATGGCGACGCGAGCGAAACCGATAAAGCTCTTGCCCTGGCCCGCAACTTCGCCGAACGCGATCGGTTTGTGGCCCAGCAGCTTTTCCGACAATTCGTCCATGCCATGGCCGATGCGGCCGGCGTCGAGCACGTAGGACGCGAGCATGGTGTCGGCGACGGGCGTCATCTCAATTCCGTGCTGGGCGAGCACGAGCCAGTCGAACTTCGCATTCTGCGCGATCTTGAGAACGCACGGGTCTTCGAGCATCGGTTTCAGGCGTGCGACGACGTCAGCGCACGTCAGCTGTCCTTCGAGCAATCCGCGCTCGCCGAACAGGTCGCCGCCCGAATCCTTCTCGTGCGCGATCGGTATGTAGCAGGCCTTGTCCGGGGCGAGCGCCATCGAAACGCCGACGAGATCGGTCTGCATCGGATCGAGCGAGGACGTTTCCGTGTCGATTGCGATTTCGCCGCGTTCGTAAGCTTCGGCGATCCACGCATCGAGTACGTCGAGCGCGCGGACGGTTATGTAGGCCGATCGGTCGAATTTCTGCGAAAGCATGGCGGCGCCGCGCGCCGCCGCATGCGCGCCCGGCGTGAGGTCGCCCGCGACGGCCGGCTTTACAGCCGCCGGTTTTTTGTCGGCCGCCGCGAGCGCCGCCTGATTTGCGGCGGCTTCGACGATCCGCTCGCCTTCCGCCTGTTGCCCGCCGTCTCGCCCGCGCCAGCCGCCGGGACCGACGAGATCGGCTTGCGGCTCGATCTGCGTGGCGTCGACGTCGAACATTTCGGCCACGCGCCGCGTGATCGTCGTGAAATCGAGCGCCTTGAGAAAGCCGACGAGCTTTTGCGCGTCGGGCTCGCCGAGGCCGAGCTCGTCGAGCGGACAATCCAGCGGCGCGTCGGTCACGAGCGTGACGAGCTGCTTCGAGATGCGTATGAGATCGACGCTCTCTTTTTCCGTCAGCGTTTCGCGGCGCTTCAGCTGCTTGATTTCGTTCGCGCGCGACAGCAATTCGTCGAGCGAGCCGTATTCATTGATGAGCTGCGCCGCGGTCTTGACGCCGATGCCGCGCGCGCCGGGCACGTTGTCCGTCGAATCGCCGGCAAGCGCCTGCACGTCGACGACCTTGTCGGGCGTCACGCCGAAATAATCCTGCACCTCGGCAAGGCCGATCCTGCGTTCCTCGCGCGCGCCGGCCGAACCGGCGACGCCGGAGGCAGGATCGTACATCGACACATGCGGCGTGATGAGCTGCATCAGATCCTTGTCCGCGGATATGATGAGCACATCGGCGCCTTTGGCCTCGGCCTGCCGCGCATAGGTGGCGATCAGATCGTCCGCCTCGTATTTGTCCTGCTCGATCGGAATCATTCCGAAAGCGCGCACTGCCTCGCGCATCAGCGGAAACTGCGGGATGAGGTCTTCCGGCGGCTCGGACCTGTTCGCCTTGTACGGCGGATAGATTTCCTTGCGGAACGAATTCTCCGATTTGTCGAAGATGATGGCGAGATGCGTCGGCTTTGCGCCCGCCGCGCCCTCGCGCACGAATTGCAGCATCTTCGTGCAGAAAAGGCGCACCGCGCCGGTCGGCAGCCGATCCGAGCGATAATTATATTTCGGGTCTTGCCGGATCGACTGGAAATAGGCGCGGAAGACGAACGAGGAACCGTCGACCAGGAAGACATGGTCGCCGGGACCGACGGGGCGATGTTGCGAACTCATGCGCGCAAAACTAGAGCAATCCCGCAAAAATTGGACGCCCAATTACGCCTTTCCCACCGCCGGCGGGGAGGTTTCTGCGACAGCCGCGTCCTCCGGCTGG
>JAGWTW010000108.1 GCA_028868735.1 Hyphomicrobiales bacterium
CAGCACGTCCTTCAGCGTCAGCATTTCCGGCTTGCCGCCGTTCAGCGCGATCATGTTCACGCCGAAGGAAGATTGCAGAGCGGTGAAGCGATAGAGCTGATTCAGGACGACGTCGGGCACGGCCTCGCGCCGCAATTCGATCACGATGCGCATGCCGTCGCGATCGGACTCGTCGCGCAGATCGGAAATGCCCTCGATCTTCTTTTCGCGCACGAGTTCGGCGATGCGCTCGACCAGCGTCGCCTTGTTCACCTGATAGGGAATTTCGGTCACGATCAGCGCGGAGCGGCCGGACCGCATCTCCTCGATCTCGACCTTCGCGCGCATGAGCACCGAGCCGCGCCCGGTCGCGTAGGCCGAATGCACGCCCGAGCGGCCGACGATCGAGCCGCCCGTCGGGAAGTCGGGACCCGGCACGATCTGGATCAGGTCCGTCACGCTCATGTCGGGGCGGTCGATCAACGCGATCGCGGCGTCGATCACCTCGCCGAGATTGTGCGGCGGAATGTTGGTGGCCATGCCGACGGCGATGCCGCCGGCGCCGTTGACGAGCAGGTTCGGAAAGCGCGCCGGCAGAACGACGGGCTCGTGTTCCTTCCCGTCGTAATTCGGCTGGAAGTCGACCGTGCCTTCGTCGATGTCGTCGAGCAGCGCCAGCGCCGGCCGCGCGAGACGCGACTCGGTGTAGCGCATCGCCGCGGGCGGATCGCCGTCGACGGAGCCGAAATTGCCCTGCCCGTCGATCAGTTCCAGCCGCATCGAAAACGGCTGCGCCATGCGCACCAGCGCGTCGTAGATCGCCTGGTCGCCGTGCGGGTGATATTTACCCATCACGTCGCCGACGATGCGCGCCGACTTCACATAGGCCTTGTCGGGCGTGTGGCCGTTCTCGTGCATCGAGAACATGATGCGGCGGTGCACGGGTTTCAGACCGTCGCGGACGTCGGGCAAGGCGCGCGAAACGATCACGCTCATGGCGTAATCGAGGTAGGAGCGCTTCATCTCGTCGACGATGGAGACGGGCCGGATGTCGGAGGGTTGCTGACCCTGTGGGGGATCGTTTTCGTCGGCCAATTTTTTCGAGGCTTTCGGGGATGGCTCAAACGCCGGGAATCAGAGCGGAAAGCATAGCCGATCCGACCCGCGAAAGCGAATTCCGGTCCGCGATCACCGCAACGAAAGCCGCTTATAAAACAATTATTTAGCGCGACGAGCGCCCGTCTTCGCCAATTTCTTCGCGGGAGAGGGGCGCTTCGTCCCTTTCGCCACCTTCCTCGCCTTTGCGCGCGCCTTTTCGAAGGCGGTGCGGCGCGCGGCCTCCAACGCCGGCCGGCACCAGCGTTTCAACGCGTCCTCGTCGTCGAGCGCAGCGTCCGGGAGCTTCCAGAAAGCGTTCATGACGCGGGTGCGGCCGTCTGGCGCGACGTAGTTGAAGGGCTCGGACCCGGCGGCCTTCAGCGCCGCGCGTTCGGCTTCGTCGTCCGTCTTGATCCAGATGGCGCCCAGGATTCCGCAAAGCGCGATGCAGGCGTCGTCCACGTAGACGCCGTGACCCGAGAACATGCGCTTGACGCGCACGCGCGCGAACGGGGCGAAGAAGTCCTCGATGTCGGCTGCGTCCATCCGTCCATCAAGGCACGAATGTCATTCCCGCGAAAGCGGGAATCCCGGCCGGACTCAGGCCTTCGCGCCTTCCGCCTCGGACAGGCTCGCCGGGGTGATCGCGACGCTCTCGCCGCAGCCGCAGGCCGAGGTCTGGTTCGGATTGTTGAACGTGAATCCGGACGAAAGCTTGGTCGTCTCGTAGTCCATCTGCGTGCCGAGCAGGAACAGGATAGCCTTCGGATCGACCAGGACACGCACGCCCTTGTCCTCGACCACCTCGTCGCCGGGGTTGGCGCGTTCCGCCATTTCCATCGTGTAGGACATGCCGGCGCAGCCGCCGTTCTTCACGCCGACGCGCAGGCCGAACAGAGGCTTGTCGGCGTTGGCGATAATGTCCTGAACGCGCGCCGCAGCGGCGTCGGTCAGGCTTATGACGTTCATCTTCGGGCGAAGGCCCATCTCGTCCTCCCGTCGCGGTTCAAGGCCGCGTGGCAGATTCATCGCAAATATAGTCGCCCTGGGCCGCTTTCACCACATGTCCAGCGCGACCCGCGCAATTTCCGACATACGGCTCTGATCCCACGGCGGATCGAACACCATGTTGACCTTGACCCCGGCGACGCCCGGCACGCTCGCAACCGCATTCTCGACCCATTGTGGCATCTCGCCGGCGACCGGGCAGCCCGGCGCGGTCAACGTCATGTCGATATTGACGAACCGCGACTCCTCGACCTCGACGCGATAGATCAGCCCGAGTTCGTAGATGTCGGCGGGAATTTCCGGATCGTAGACCGTCTTGAGCGCAGCGACGATGTCGTCGGTCAGCCGGTCGTATTCTTCCGCCGAAATCTCTTTCGGCAGTTCGATCGCCGGCTTGTTGGGCGCAAAGGCTTCCGAATCTGCGTCCGACATTTCAGTCCTCACGAAAACAGGGCTTCGGCCCGCTGCAGGGCTTCGGCCAGCGCGTCGATCTCTTCGCGCGTATTGTACAGGGCGAAGGACGCCCGGCAGGTCGATGTGGCGCCGAGCCGTTCGAGCAACGGCATGGCGCAATGCGTGCCCGCGCGAACGGCGACGCCGGCGCGATCGATGATCGTCGCGACGT
Source organism: Hyphomicrobiales bacterium (assembly GCA_028868735.1). GTDB lineage: Bacteria > Pseudomonadota > Alphaproteobacteria > Rhizobiales > Beijerinckiaceae > JAJXWB01. Next base: position 2,711 of record JAGWTW010000108.1, read on the forward strand.
CATGCGCATGCGCCCCCTTCATCTCGAACGAGACGATCGGCCCCTTGTCTTTCGCGCGGCCGAGAATGCGCAGCGAATTGAGGCGCGACAGCCGCTCCATCGCATATTTCGTCAGGTCGGCCTCGTGCGCGCGAATGGCGGAGCGGCCGACCATGTCCATATAATCGACCGCGGCGCCGAGCCCGATCGCCTGCACGATCGGCGGCGTTCCGGCCTCGAAGCGATGCGGCGGAGCGTTGTAGGTGACGCGGTCGCGCGTCACGACCTCGATCATCTCGCCGCCGCCATTGAACGGCGGCAGGCTCTCGAGCCATTTCTTCTTGCCGTAGAGCGCGCCGACGCCAGTCGGCCCGTAGACCTTATGACCGGTGAACACGTAGAAATCGACATCGAGCGCGCGCACGTCGACGTCGAGGTGCACCGCGCCCTGCGAGCCGTCCACCAGCACCGGAATGCCGTGCGCGTGAGATATTCGGACGATGTCGGCGATCGGCGTCGGCGCGCCGAGGACGTTCGACATGTGCGTGATCGCGACGATCTTCGTTTTCGACGTCAGCTGCCTTTCGAAAGCGTCGAGATCGATATGGCCGTCGTCGTCGATCTCGATCCACTTGAGGACAGCGCCCTTGCGCTCACGGTGGAAATGCCAGGGAACGATGTTCGAATGGTGCTCCATGATCGACAGGACGATTTCGTCGCCCTCGCCGATGTGCTGGAGGCCGAACGACGCGGCGACCAGATTGATCGCTTCCGTCGCAGACCGCGTGAAGACGATCTCGTCGTTGGATTCCGCGTTGAGGAAACGCCGCACGCTCGAACGCGCGCCCTCGAAGGCGTCTGTCGCCGCGTTGGCGAGATAGTGCAGACCGCGATGCACGTTGGCGTATTCGTGCTCGTAGGCGTGCACGATGCGCTCGATCACCTGCCTCGGCTTCTGCGCGGACGCGGCGTTGTCGAGATAGACGAGCGGCTTGCCGTAAGGCCTCTCGCTCAGGATCGGGAAGTCCTGCCGCAGTTTCTCGACGTCGTAGGGCGCATGCGCGTTCATGCGGCGCCCCTTGCGGCGAGCCATTCGCCCGTCTGTTCGATGAAACGCGCGCGCAGCTGTTCGTCCGCAATCAATTCGAGCGCCTCATAGGCGAAGGCCTCGAGCAACAGGGACTCGGCCTCGGGCTTCGGAATGCCGCGCGCCTGAAGATAAAAGATCTGGTCGTCGTCCAATTGACCGACGGTCGCTCCGTGGCCGCAGACGACGTCGTCGGCGAAGATTTCCAGCTCCGGCTTGTTGTTCATGCTGGCGCCGTCGCCGAGCATGATCGCCTGGCTCTTCATCGCTCCGTCGGTCTTCTGCGCGTGCTGCCGTACGACGACCTTGCCCTGAAACACGCCGGTCGATTCGTCGTCGAGAATGTAACGGAAGAATTCGCGGCTCCGGCAATCCGGCACCGCGTGATCGACCACGAGGGTCGAATCCGCGTGCTGACGACCGCGCAACAGCGACAGGCCGCCCAGGTTCAGCGTCGAATTGCGTCCGTTGAGCCGCACGAACATCTGGCGCCGGTCGACGCCGACGCCCGGATTGAAGCTGAAGCCGTTGAACTCGCTGCCGGCGCCCAGTGTCGCGAGAAGCGTGTGCAGCGAAATCGCGCCCGCCCCTTGCCGGACGACCCGCGACACGTAGTCGACGCGCGCATTGTCCCCGATCCTGAGGACCAGCGCTTCATTGACCTGCGTTTCCGATTCGTCGCAGGCCGCCGTCGTCTCGGTCAGACGCAGCTTCGCGCCGTCGCCCACCATGACGAGCGAGCGCACGAAGGCCGCATGCGGCGCGCCGCCCGACATGATATTGGCGATCGCGATCGGACGGGCGGCCTCGACGCCCGCCGCGACGCGGACAATCACGCCGTCCTGCATCAGCGCGGTGTTGAGCGAAACGACTGGATCGTCGGCGCCCTGCCCTTCGCCGGTCAAAGCGCCCAGGGCCTCCGCATCGCCCTCCGCCAAGGCGTCAGCGAGCGAGGCGACCGTCACGCCCGCCGGCAGGAGCGCGAGATCGGAAAGGTCGGGCCGATATATCCCGTCGAGCATCACGATGCGCGCGGCGTGCGTCTGCGCTTCCGCGCTCGCGAGCCCCGCACGTGCGCGCTCGACCGGCATGAAGTCCCCGGGCCGCACAGGCGCCGCACGGCGCAGGATGGACCGAAGGTCGGTGTAGTGCCAGGATTCGACGCGACGGTCCGGCAGCCCGCTCTTTACGAAGCGCGCCATGGCCGCAGCACGCAGATCGCTCGCGCCGCGCAAATTCGAAGAAGCCGAGTCGAAGGTCGCGACCAGCGCCTCTTCCGCCTCCGTGCGCGTTCGAATGGGAAGCGGCTTGTTCATGCCGCCTCGCCGACGAAACCGGCATAGCCGGTCTTCTCGAGCTCGTGCGCGAGTTCGGGGCCGCCGGTCTTGGCGATCCTGCCCCTGGCCATCACATGCACCGTGTCAGGCTTGATGTAGTCGAGCAGGCGCTGGTAATGCGTGATGACGAGGAAGCTGCGTTCCTGCGCGCGGAGCGCGTTGACGCCGTCTGCGACGATGCGCAGCGCGTCGATATCGAGACCGGAATCGGTCTCGTCGAGAATGGCGAGCTTGGGCTGCAACAGCGCCATCTGCAGGATTTCCATCCGCTTTTTCTCGCCGCCGGAAAAGCCGACGTTGAGGGCGCGCTTGAGCATGTCCTGAGGGATCTGCAGTTTCTGGGAGGCTTCGCGAACCTTCTTCATGAAGTCCGGCGTCTGCAATTCCTTGCCGCCCCGCGCACGCGCCTGCGCGTTGAGGGCGGCCTTGAGAAACGTCATGGTCGCGACGCCCGGTATTTCCATCGGATACTGGAAGGCGAGAAACACGCCCGCGTTGGCGCGCTCGGTCGCGTCCATGTCCAGAATGTTCACGCCGTCGACCAGCACTTCGCCTTCGGTCACGTCGTAGCCGTCGCGGCCGGCGATGACGTAGGAGAGCGTCGACTTGCCCGTGCCGTTCGGCCCCATGATGGCGGCGACCTCGCCGTCTTTCACGGTGAGATTAAGGCCGTCCAAAATCTTGCGGTCGCCGACCGAAACATGGAGATTTCGTACTTCGAGCATTTCGGTTCCGTTCGTTGTCCTTCAACCTCATCCTGAGGAGCGCCGCAGGCGCGTCTCGAAGGATCGGCCGCCCCCGCTTCGAGACGGCGGCTTCGCCGCCTCCTCAGCGTGAGGCTGGTTTAACCCACGCTCCCCTCGAGCGAGATGGCGATCAGCTTCTGCGCTTCCACCGCGAATTCCATCGGCAATTGCTGCAGCACGTCGCGCACGAAGCCGTTGACGATGAGCGCGGTCGCCTCCTCGTCCGAAAGGCCGCGCTGCGTGCAGTAGAAGAGCTGGTCCTCGGAAATTTTCGACGTCGTCGCCTCGTGCTCGAACACGGCGGTGGCGTTCTTGCTCTCGATGTAGGGCACCGTATGCGCCCCGCAGTCGTGGCCGATCAGCAGCGAGTCGCAATTGGTGAAATTGCGCGCATTGGTCGCCTTGCGATGCGCGCTCACCTGTCCGCGATAGGTGTTGTTCGAGCGGCCGGCGGAAATGCCCTTGGAGATGATCCGGCTCGTCGTGTTCTTGCCGAGATGAATCATCTTCGTGCCGGAATCCACCTGCTGGCGGCCGTTCGAGATCGCGATGGAATAGAACTCCCCGCGTGAAGAGTCGCCGCGCAGGATGCAGGATGGATATTTCCAGGTGATCGCAGAACCGGTCTCGACCTGCGTCCATGAAATCTTCGAGCGCGCGCCGCGGCAGTCGCCGCGCTTCGTCACGAAATTGTAGATGCCGCCCTTGCCCTCGCTGTCGCCGGGATACCAGTTCTGCACCGTCGAATATTTGATCTCGGCGTCTTCGTGCGCGATGAGTTCGACGACGGCCGCGTGAAGCTGGTTCTCGTCGCGCTGCGGCGCCGTACAGCCCTCGAGGTACGACACATAGGAGCCCGCGTCGGCGATGATGAGCGTGCGCTCGAACTGGCCTGTATTGCGCTCGTTGATGCGGAAGTAGGTCGACAATTCCATCGGGCAGCGCACGCCCGGCGGAATGTAGACGAAAGAGCCGTCCGAAAAGACGGCCGAATTCAGCGTCGCGAAATAATTGTCGGTGACCGGCACGACTGAGCCGAGATATTTCTTCACGAGTTCGGGATGCGAATGCACGGCTTCCGAAATCGGGCAGAAGATCACGCCGGCCTTGGCCAGTTCCGCGCGGAAGGTGGTGGCGACGGACACGGAATCGAACACCGCGTCGACGGCGACCTTCGAACTCTGCACACCGGCGAGGATTTCCTGCTCGCGCAGCGGGATGCCGAGCTTCTCGTAGGTGCGCAGAAGCTCCGGATCGACCTCGTCGAGCGATTTCGGGCCGGCCGTGCTCTTGGGGGCCGCGTAATAGTAGAGGTCCTGGTAGTCGATCCGGGGATAGTCGACGCGCGCCCAGGTCGGCTCTTCCATGGTCAACCAGCGCCGATAGGCGTCGAGGCGCCATTCGGTCATCCACGCCGGTTCGTTCTTTTTCGCTGAGATGAAGCGAACGATATCCTCGTTCAGCCCCTTGGGCGCCTTCTCGGATTCGATCTCGGTGACGAAGCCGTACTTATAGGCATCCACGTCGATCGCCTTCACGCGATCGACGGTCTCTTTCACAGCCGCCATTATCCTCTCCTGCCCTGCGCGGTTTCAAGGGCCGCCGGTCGGAGCCTCTATAATGGACCCTGGAGCAATTCCATTCAACCCGAACCAGCCTGAAAAGGCTTAATTTGCGGGCGATTTCCGTTGAATTCGGGCGAGAACGGGCGCAAGCGCGGACAGGAAGGCGTCAACATCGCAGCGCGTCGAATTCCAGCCGAAGCTCGCCCGTAAGGCGCCTCTGGCCACATGATCGGAGACGCCCATCGCGGCCAGCACGTGCGACCGCCTGACCTTGCCGGAGGAACAGGCCGAGCCGGAGGACAGCGCAAGGCCGGCGAGGTCCAGCGCCATCAGCAGCGTCTCCGCCGTCGTGCCGGGAATGGCGAAGGCGCAAGTGTTGGGCAGGCGCGGCGCGTCCATGCCGAAAATCTCGGCGTCCGGGGCGATCCGCAACAGGTCCGACTCCAACGCATCCCGAAGCGCCGCCGTAAGCGCTGCTTCCGCCGGTCCGCGCTCCTGGACCTCGGCAGCCGCCGCCCCGAACCCCGCAATGGCCGCAACGTTCTCGGTGCCGGCGCGGCGCCCGCGCTCCTGACCGCCGCCGCGCAGAAGCGGGCGATCGCACTGGAGCCGGGCGTCGCGCAGGATCAGGGCGCCGACGCCTTGCGGGCCCCCGATCTTGTGGGAGGACAGGACCAGCATGTCCGCGCCGGTCGATTCGAATGTCGCGGGGATGCGGCCCGCGGCCTGCACGGCGTCGCAGACGACGAGCCCGCCATTTTCGCGCACGCGCGCCGACAGGTCCGCGACGGGCTGCAACGCGCCGGTCTCGTTGTTGGCGGCCTGAAGGCACAGCAGCGGGGGCCCGCCCCCGTGAACGCCCTGGGCGAGCGCCGCCTCGAACGCGGCGCGATCGATCAGCCCTGCGCGCGTGACGGGCAGGATCGTCGCCGCAACGCCGAAAGCGTGGCCCTCGAGCGCGGCGACATGTTCGGTCGCCGAAATCAGGAGCCGGTCCGGCGCGCCCTGCGGCCCGCGCCATGCGCCGTTCAACGCGAGCGCGAGCGCTTCGGTCGCCCCCGATGTGAAGACGACGTTGCGCGCCGCGCCGCCGATTAATGCGGCGACCTTCTCCCGCGCCTCCTCGATTGTCGCGCGCGCCGCGCGGCCCTCGGCATGAACGGACGAGGCATTGCCGCAGGCGTCCAGCGCCGCGAGCATTTTCGCGCGCGCCGAGGGCCGTAGCGGCGCGGTCGCATTGTGGTCGAGATAGACGCGGGTCACGGCGCCTATGTAGCGGGCGTGCCGGGACGACGCGAGTCGCGTGTCATCCCGGCCTGAGCAAAGCGGAGCGTCAGCCTTCAGGCGCCGGCGCCGGATCCCGGATCGGCCTGCGGCCGTCCCGGCGACGCCCGTGCTATCATCGACCGCCGCGCGGATTCGCCATGCCCGACCAGTTCCTCACCGACCAGTTCCACCTGCCCGCCGGCATCGACTATCTCGCCGTTTTCGCCTGGGCGCTGTCCGGCGGGCTCGTCGGCGCGCGAAAAGGCTTCGATCTCGTCGGCGTGTTCCTGACCGCGCTCGTGTCCGCGATCGGCGGCGGCGTCATCCGCGACGGCGTGCTCCTGCAAACGGTTCCGCCTGTTCTGACCAACGCCGCCTATCTGCCGATCGTGACCGTCGCGACCGCGCTCGCCATCGTTCTCGCGCGCAAAATCCATGACATGCGGATGATCGAACGCGTGATCGAGATGGTGGATTCGGTCGGCACGCCGGCCTTCGCCGTCGTCGGCGTCGAGATCGCCGCGCACAGCGGGCTGCCGACGCCGGGCGTGCTGATGGTCGGCTGCGTCGGCGGCGTCGGCGGCGGCGTCCTGCGCGATATGCTTGTGCGCGAGGTGCCGGAGATCATGCAGCCCGGCCGCTATCTGGCGATCCTCTGCGCGCTGGCCTGCGCGCTCTACATGATCATGACGATCGGCTTCGGCCTGCCGCGATTTCCCTGCGCGTGGGGCGTGGTGGCGGGCTATGTCCTCGTGCGCTGGCTGACGTTGCGCTACGACTGGCGAACCAAGGCGGTGGTGGGGTGAGCGCTGGGCCGGTCGCGCACAGACGCCGTTTCGACCCGCTACAACACGTGCGTTTCATCCATCAGCGCGATACGCCCGGCCCGCAATACCGACACATACACGCCGAAACACGCTTCGGTGTGTTGCGCAAGCACGCGCAGAAAGTCGGGGCCCTTGCGGCCATCGGGCGCGACATTGACCATGAGGCAGCGCTCGGTCGCGGCGTCCGCCTGCGCCTCGACGACGCCAATCCGTATTCGCTTGCCGAGGAACGCCGACGACTCCTCGCGCGTATCGATCAATATGTTTGGGCGAAAGCTCTCGACCTGCGGCCGGACGCCGCTCAGCCTCTCGAGGGCGTCGATGTCCGCAGTCGTCAAAAGGTGGATTGCGCCGGCATCGAAATGCGGGGTTGCGCCCTCGCGCGCAACGGCGACCGGTCGTCCGACCTGTGAGCTGAGCTTGTCCGCGCATTCCGCGCCGAGCCCATCCAGCCATGCTCCATCGGGCGGCCGCGCTTCGATACGATCGTCGAGGATGCGCGCCGACCAGCGCGCAAGCCCCTCCATGCGCGCAAAGCGACGCGTATTCTTGCCCGAGCCGAACTTCCCGGCTTCGTCGCGCACGGCGAATATGCGATCGCCCGCGAAGCCGCGCTCGACGATTTCAACCTTGTCGAGCGCCTGCCCCTGCATGGACTTGATCGGGTAGATCCAAAGTCCGGCGACGCGGCCAGGCGTCACGTCCACATCAATCCAGCTTGAACTTCTCGAACTGGCGGTGCTCCGCGAAAATGCGGCGCACGGTGCCCGTCACCGAACGATAGATGATCGTCTCGGTCGTGATCAGCTTCGGATGGAACTTCACGCCCTTGAGCAGCGCGCCGTCGGTGACGCCGGTCGCGCAGACGATGACGTCGCCGGACGCCAGTTCCTTGATGTCATATTTCTTCTTCGGATCCTTCACGCCCATCTTGGCGGCGCGTTCGATCTTGGCCTGGCTGTCGAGGATGAGGCGGCCCTGCATCTGGCCGCCGACGCAGCGCAGCGCGCCCGCCGCCAGCACGCCTTCCGGCGCGCCGCCCGTGCCGAGATAGAGATCGCAGCCCGTCTCTTCCGGTTGCGTGCAGTGGATGACGCCGGCGACGTCGCCGTCGGTGATGAGGCGGATCGCGGCGCCCACCTTGCGGCAGGCGGCGATGAGATCGGCATGGCGCGGACGGTCGAGGATGACGACCGTGATCTCGCCGACCGGCACGCCCTTGGCCTTGGCGAGCGCGTGGATGTTGTCTTCCGGCTTGGCGTCGAGATCGACGACGCCCTTGGGATAGCCGGGCCCGACGGCGATCTTGTCCATGTAGACGTCGGGCGCGTTGAGCAGCGTGCCGGCTTCCGCCATCGCCATCACGGCGATCGAGCCGGGCATGTCCTTGGCGCAGAGCGTGGTGCCTTCCAGCGGGTCGACGGCGATGTCGACGCGCGGGCCGGTCTTGGTGCCGAGCTCCTCGCCGATGAAGAGCATGGGCGCCTCGTCGCGCTCGCCCTCGCCGATCACGACCTTGCCGTGGATCGGCAGGCGGTTCAGCTCGCGGCGCATGGCGTCCACGGCGGCCTGGTCGGCGGCCTTCTCGTCGCCGCGCCCGCGCAGACGCGCGGAAGACACCGCCGCTCGCTCCGTCACGCGCACCAGCTCGGTCGAGAGGATGCGTTCGATGATTTTTTCTTCGGTGACGACGAGGTCGGTCATCTTGTCTTCCTTGGGTTGAGATCGTCCCTTCGGGCCTATTCGCGTTCGATTCGGATGGATTGCGGCCGTTCCGCCACATATCCGTCCGCCACGATGGCGTCGAGGGCTTCGCGCACGAGTTTCTCGGTCGTGGCGTAGGTAATTAGGACGACCGGCACGGGGGCCCCGGGCTTGTCGCCGTTTCTTGCGGGACGGCCGCGCTGCACGATGCTTTCGAGCGAAATCCCCCGCTCGGCCATGCGCGACGCGATGCCGGCGAAGCCGCCGGGGCGGTCGTAGACGGACAGGCGGATGTAATAGCCGCCCTCGTGGCGCTGCATCTCCATGCGCGCGACCTTGGCCAGCGAGGCCCTCGGCAGGCCGAGCGGCGCCGAACGCACGCCGCGGGCGATGTCTGCGATATCGGCGACGACGGCCGAGGCCGTCGCATTGCCGCCGGCGCCGGGGCCGACCAGCGTCAGTTCGTGCACCGCGTCGGCGTCGATCGTGACGGCGTTGGTCACGCCCATCACCTGCGCGATCGCGCTGGTCTTGCGCACCATGGTCGGATGCACGCGCTGCTCCACGCCGTGGGGCGTGCGCTGCGCGACGCCCAGAAGCTTGATGCGATAGCCGAGTTCGTCGGCGGCCTTCAGATCGGCGAGAGTCACGTGTTCTATGCCCTCGACCGAAATGGCGCCGGCGTCGATTTCCGAGCCGAAGGCGAGCGTGGACAGGATCGCGAGCTTGTGGGCCGTGTCGAAGCCGCCGATGTCGAAGGTCGGATCGGCTTCCGCATAGCCCAGACGCTGCGCCTCTTTCAGACAGACATCGAAGGCCAGCCCCTCGGTCTCCATTTTCGAGAGGATGTAATTGCAGGTTCCGTTGAGGATGCCGTAAACGCGTTCGATCGAATTGCCGGCAAGGCCTTCACGCAGCGTTTTCACGATGGGAATGCCGCCGGCGACCGACGCCTCGTAGGCGAGCGCCACCCGCTTTTCCTCTGCGAGCGCCGCGAGCGCGAGGCCGTGCTTGGCGAGCAGCGCCTTGTTGGCGGTGACGACCGATTTGCCGCTCCTCAGCGCCGTCTCGACGGCGGCGCGCGCGGGCCCCTCGTCGCCGCCGATCAGCTCGACGAAGAGGTCGATGTCGGGCGAGGCTGCGAGCTTCACGGGATCGTCGAAGAAGGTCAGCGCCGACAGGTCGGCGCCGCGGTCCTTCTTCGCGTCGCGCGCCGAGAAGCCGGTCACGGCGATCTTGCGGCCGGTGCGGGCGGTCAGGGCCGCGTCCTGCTGGGCGAGCAGCCTGACGACGGAGGCGCCGACGACGCCAACCCCGGCGATGCCGACGCGCAACTGCTCAACCATGATTCGTCCAGTCCCCGGCGCCCCAGAGCGGCGCGCCGCCTTGTGCCTGATTTGGCCCGGCCGATCAAGGAAACGGCCGATCGGCCGGCCCCGAGGGCCCTTCGAGGCCCGGCGCGGGCCGGAACGCTTCGCTCGGGCGATTCAGGGGCCGGGCTGCGCAGCCGCCGCCGCCGCTGTACAAGGACGCAGGGAGGACGACATGAATCTGCGGATAAGGCCGTGCGCCGACGAGGACGAGCTGCGCGCGTCGATGTCCTCGATCTGGCATTATTTCGGCCTGCCGCCGACGCCGGAGGCCGTCGGCAATTTCATGGCGATGGGCGGCCCGCAGCGCGCGCTGATCGCGCAGGCCGACGGCGCGCTCGCAGGCGGCTGCACCGCCTTCCCGTTCGAGGTGACGACGCCCGGCGGCCGGGTCAAGGCGGCCGGCGTCACCATGGTCGGCGTGCAGCCGACGCACCGGCGGCGCGGCGTGCTGTCGGCCATGATGAAGCGCCAGCTCTCCGACATGCGCGACCGCGGCGAGCCCGTCGCCTACCTCTGGGCTTCGGAAGAGCGGATCTACGGCCGCTTCGGCTACGGTCTGGCGGGCCTTGCGGGCGATGTCGAGATTTCGCGCGACCGCGCCGACTTTTTTTCCAAAGAGGCCGCGATCGGCCGCGTCAACCTCACGCCGCTCGCGCAAGCCCTGGCGCCCGTGCGCGAAATATACGAGCGCGTCGCGGCGACGCGGCCGGGCATGTTCACGCGCAGCGAGGAATGGTGGAAACGGCGCATACTCGTCGATCTGTCCTGGCAGCGCGCCGGCGGCGGCGAGCTGGTCTGCGCCGTTCTCGAAATCGACGGACGCCCGCAGGCCTATGCGCTCTATCGATTCGACGCGAAATGGGAACGCAGCATTCCGGCCGGCGTCGTGCGCGTTGTCGAATGCATGGGCGTTTCGCCGGTCGCGACGCGGTCGATCTGGCGCTACCTGCTCGATCTCGACTGGTGCGCGACGATCCGCGCAGGCTTCCTGCCGACCGACCATCCGCTGTTTCTGCTTTCGGCCGAACCGCGGCGCTTGAGGCCGACATTCCGCGATGGATGCTTTCTGCGGCTTGTCGATGTGGCGAGTTCTCTTGCGGCGCGCGCCTACGGGCCGGGGGAGATCGTGATCGAGATCGCGGACGCGCTGTTTGCGGACAATGCCGGGCGCTGGATCGTGTCGAACGGCGGCGCGAAGCGCACGGAACGCGCGCCGGACCTCGTCTGCGACGTCTCTTCGCTCGCCTCCGCCTATCTCGGCGGCTTCTCGTGGCGGCAGCTCGTCGCGTCTTCCCGCGCGAAGGCGGCCGACGATGCGGCCGTCGTGCGCGCAGACCGCGTGTTCGAAAGACACGACGCGCCGTGGGCACCGGAGATATTCTGAGAATGACGCGCGCCTATGTACACGGCTACGACGCGTCGGAGCAGCAGCGCTTGCAGGATCAGGCGGCGAGCCTCGTCGATCTTCTGCATTCCGACACGACTTACGAGGCGGGCGCCCTCGTGCTCGAAGCCGGTTGCGGCGTCGGCGCGCAGACCGTTACGCTCGCGGCCAACTCGCCGCACGCGAGGATCGTTTCCATCGACGTTTCGCAACCTTCGCTCGCACAGGCGCGCGACGCGGTCGATGCGGCCGGTCTGACGAATGTGGAATTCCGGCACGCCGACATCTTCGCCCTGCCCTTCGCGAAGGAGACCTTCGATCACGTCTTCGTCTGCTTCGTACTCGAACATCTGGTCGATCCGGCCGGCGCGCTGGAGCGGCTGAAGCATGTCCTCAAGCCCGGCGGCGCGATCACGGTGATCGAAGGCGATCACGGCTCGGCCTATCATTTTCCGCGCAGCGATTTCGCCCGGCGCGCAATCGCGTGCCAGGTCGAGTTGCAGGCGCGCGCCGGCGGCAATGCGCTGGTCGGCCGTGAAGTGTACCCGTTGTTGGCGAGCGCCGGTTTCGCCGACGTGCGCGTCTCGCCGCGCATGGTCTACGTCGACGGATCGCGGCCGCATCTGATCGAAGGCTTCACGAAGAAGACGTTCACTGCGATGATCGAAGGCGTGCGCGAACCGGCGCTGGACGCGGGCCTGATGACTGCGGCGGATTTCGATCGCGGCATCGCCGATCTCTATCGCGCCGCCGCCGATGACGGCGTCTTCTGCTACACCTTCTTCAAGGGCGTCGCGCGAAAGGCTCGAGCGCTGCCGCCCGATTTTTCGCGCGCGTGCGTTCCCGCCGACACTGAGGAAAAAAAGAGCTTCGCCGACCTGCAACGCAGCGGCGGAGCGCAAAATTGAAGCGCCGCCTTTTGGCGCGCAACGACAATTTTCGATCGGCGACGATCAACGGAGCAAGCCCGATGCCGGATCGCATTCTCGTTTTCTACGGTTCGTATCGGCGCGACCGCATGGGCATCCGCCTCGCGGATTTCATCGTGGCTGGCCTTGCGGCGCGCGGCGCGCGGCCGGAACTGATCGACGCGAAGCAAATCGATCTCCCCATCATCGACCGCATGTACAAGGAATATGCGCCGGGCTCGGCGCCGCCGGCGCTCGAGACGCTCGCAGGCAAGATCAAGGCCGCCGACGCCTTCGTTTTCGTGACCGGCGAATACAATTGGGGCGTGCAGCCCGGCCTGAAAAACCTGACCGACCATTTTCTGGAGGAATGGTTCTGGCGGCCCGCGGCGATCGCAAGCTATTCCGCCGGCCGGATCGCGGGCGCGCGTTCCGCCACAACCTGGCATGGAACCTTGTCGGAGATGGGAATGGTCGTCGTGTCGAGCACGCTCGCGGTCGGTCCGATCGCCGCTGCGCTCGATTCGGACGGCGCGCCGACCGGCGAGGCCGGCCAGTCGTTACAGCGCGCCTTTCA